>NZ_CAWPAV010000036.1:0-12986 GCF_963885725.1 Proteus sp. G4380 | reverse complement strand
CCTACACCAGTCAGAAGTGCGCTTGCTGTGGTCATACAGCAAAGGAAAACCGCCAGTCACAAAGTCAATTCGAGTGCCTTGAATGTGGATATACAGCGAATGCTGATATCAACGGGGCACGTAACATTTTAGCGGCAGGACATGCCGTGCTAGCCTGTGGAGGGAGGGTGCAGTCAGACCGCCCGTCGAAGCAGGAACCCGCCGAGGTGATTCAGACATCAGTCTGAACGCAGTAGGGATCCACGTCCTTTAGGGCGTGGAGGATGTCAATTAATAAGAGATAATGGTTGCAAAAAGCAATCGCGTCCTTGCGATGACTTTTACTGTTAATCAGTGGCCTCGTTTACAGGCCTTGGCAGAGGTATTTCATTTCCATATAGTCCTCAATACCATGCTCAGAGCCTTCACGACCTAAGCCAGACTGCTTTATACCACCGAAAGGAGCCACTTCATTGGAAATTAGACCCGTGTTAATACCGACCATGCCATATTCTAGATTTTCAGCCACACGCCAAATACGTTGTGGATCTTCACTGTAGAAATAAGCGGCTAAGCCATAGATGGTATTATTGGCTAGGTGTACTACTTCTTCTTCATTGTCAAAAATGACTAAAGGTGCCACGGGGCCAAAGATCTCTTCTTCAAGAATATGACTATCAGCAGGCACATTACCGACCACGGTAGGCTGAAAGAAATTTTCACCTGCTTTATCTCTTTCACCACCACATAGCAGTGTCGCACCGCGTTGTAAGGTATCAGCAAGGAGTGATTGTGATTTTTCTACCGCCTTATGATTAATAAGAGGCCCAATAGTCACGCCTTCGGTAAAGCCATTACCGACTTTTAGTTTTTTAACCTCAGCAACAAAGCGTTCACTAAATTGTTGATATACATCTTTATGGATATAAAAACGATTTGCACACACGCAAGTCTGTCCGGCGTTACGGAATTTCGCCCCCATAGCACCTGCAACCGCTTTCTCAATATCGGCGTCATTAAAGACAATAAATGGCGCATTTCCCCCTAGCTCCAGTGAGACTTTTTTCACACTGTCAGCACATTGGCGCATTAATAAACGGCCAACCCCTGTAGAGCCAGTAAAACTCAATTTACGCACGCGGTTGTCTGATGTGAACACCTCACCGATTTTAACTGCATCACCGGTGACAATATTAATAACACCGGCAGGTATTCCTGCTTGCGCGGCTAATTCAGCTAACGCAAGGGCTGTATAGGGGGTTTCGTTGGCAGGTTTTATCACCATAGTACACCCCGCGGCTAATGCTGGGGCTGCTTTACGGGTGATCATGGCAGCAGGGAAGTTCCAAGGTGTGATAGCCGCACAAACACCAATCCCTTGTTTGATCACCATAAGCCGCTTATCTGATGAAGGGGAGGGGATAATTTCACCGTTGGTTCTTTTACCTTGCTCAGCAAACCACTCAATAAATGAGGCTGCGTAGGTGATTTCGCCTTCCGCTTCGGCAACAGGTTTACCTTGTTCAAATGTCATCAGTTCTGCAAGTTGACGCTTGTTATCCTGTATCAGTTGGAACCAGCGTTGCAGTAAAGTGCTTCTTTGATGTGCGGTTAACGCACGCCATGTCGGTAATGCTTTGGCGGCTGCATCAACAGCCGCTTTGGCTTCTTCTGTTGCCATATTTGGCACAGTACCAATGGGCTGATTTGTTGCAGGATCAATCACTTCAACCGTGTCTTTGCTTTTTGCATCACACCAAATACCGTCAATATATCCTTGTTCACGGAAATAGGGATTGTCAGTTATTTTCACTTCGTACCTCTCTGAACATATATATTGATATTGAGCGCTGGGTTAACAGAGCTACCTTGTCTTTAATTATATGCTTGTGTGAGGGGCTTGTGAAAAAAAGTCTGAAAAATATCGTCAAGAAAGGTCAAAATCCATGACAAATAGCGCAAATTGATGGCGTTTTCGACGAATAATCGCGATTAGCCAAGACGGGAGGTTTACGCTCTAGCTTACCACTGTTATTCTTGGCACTAACTTTCATAAAAACAGGTATTTTTTCATGTCAAAACCATCATTTGATTCTATTGAATCGCAGGCAAGTTACGGTATTGGTCTGCAAGTCGGTCAACAACTGACTGAATCAGGTCTCCAAGGATTAGAGCCAGCAGCACTGCTTGCCGGCTTGACTGACGCGTTAGAAGGCAATACTCCTTCTGTACCTGTTGAAACGTTACACAATGCTTTACGTACTATGCATGAGCGTGCTGAAGCAGTTCGTCAAGAGCGTCAAGCGGCACTGGCAGAAGCAGGCAAAGTATTCTTAGCAGAAAATGTAAAAAAAGAAGGCGTGCAAGTCACTGAATCTGGTTTACAGTACAAAGTACTGAAAGCAGGAGATGGCTCTATTCCAGCTCGTACTGATCATGTTCGTGTGCATTATACTGGTCGTTTAATCGATGGTACGGTATTTGATAGCTCAGTACAGCGTGGTCAGCCAGCAGAATTCCCTGTTAATGGGGTGATTGCAGGATGGATTGAAGCATTAACCTTGATGCCAGTAGGCTCTAAATGGGAATTATATATTCCTTACCAATTAGCTTATGGTGAACGTGGTGCGGGGGCGGCTATTCCTCCTTTTGCAACATTAGTTTTCGAAGTAGAACTATTAGAAATTTTATAATTTCTTCTTCTGCAAAAAATAACACTATAGCCGGTTTTTTCCGGCTATTTTTGTCTCTATACTAGAGTAAAGAGAGTGCAAGATAATTGATTTTTATAAGAGTGAGTACCATTCTTATAAAAATAAGTGAGGTGCATTATGTTAGAACAAGTCAGCGAATTAGCCCGCCAAGCGGGTCAGGCGATAATGCAAATTTATCAACAATCAGCGCCAATTGAAGTACAGGAAAAGAGTGACCATTCACCGGTTACTGCAGCAGATTTAGCCGCCCATCAAATTATTAAGCAAGGACTTGCCAGTATTGCGCCAGATATTCCTCAATTATCTGAAGAAGATCCTCCTGCGTGGGAAGAACGTCGCCATTGGCAACGTTATTGGCTGATTGATCCCCTCGATGGTACCAAAGAGTTTATCAATAAAAATGGTGAGTTTACGGTTAATATTGCGTTGATTGAACAGGGTGTGCCGGTATTAGGCGTTGTGTATGCACCAGTACAAAATATTCTCTACTCAGCAGCCAATAAACAGGCATGGAAAGAAACCTGTGGTCAGCGTTTACCAATAAAAGTCAGCCGTGCTGAACCCCCCGTGATTGTTATTAGTCGTTCTCATCAAGATGATGAATTAAAAGAATATTTATCGCAATTGGGTGAGCACCAAACGGTGGCTGTTGGATCTTCATTAAAATTTTGTCTAGTGGCAGAAGGAAAAGCTCAGCTTTATCCTCGTTTTGGACCTACTCATACATGGGATACTGCAGCAGGACACGCTATTGCGATAGCCGCAGGGGCACATGTTACCGATTGGAAAGGGGTGACACTTGATTATTCACCGAGAGAATCACTGATAAATCCTGGTTTTAGAGTTTCTATTTTCTAATGTTAACGAGAGCAGAGCCCTTAAGTTTAAAGGGCTCCGATACAGATGATTTAAATACTATTCTTTAATTAAGTCATTGATAAGGTTAATGGCGGAAGTTATTTCTGCACCACTTAATACACCTTCTTTGACAAAACGAACTTTTCCTTGTTTATCCAGCACAATAATTGCTGAACTCTCTTTTTCTAGTCCCCAACCTTTTTGCGCTACACCATCAGCATCAACAATAAATTGTGACCAAGGAAACTCTTTTTTACTGTCTTCAACACTACCGCGAACAAAAGGCCCAGTACCAAAGATAGCATCATCAGTATTGATGATAGTGGTTGTCTGATAACTATTTTGTGGAAATTTGGCTTGTTTGATGGCTTCAATCAGTGGCGCATTCATCTCTTTAGCCTTACTGCGTCCAGCGATATGTTGAATTGTGCGTACTTTGCCACTAAGTAGTCCGCTATTCCAATTTTGATAGCTAAATTTATCTTTGGCACCATCATAAAGAAGCTCCCCTTTGTCACTCACAGAGATCGCCGGTAGGAGAGTTTCTTCAGTAATATTATGGGCAAATACCCATGTAGATGTGCTAAGCAAAAGTGCAGCCAAGGTTATTTTGTGCATCGTTATTGTCCTATTATTCAATTCGACTTTGTCGGCTATTTAAGCATAGAGGCTAAAAAAGAATAATACCTCATTGTTGATACATTTTTTTAACATATAGGGTGTAAGATAAAGTATTCACAGTCTCGACTTATCTTCTTTACTGTCAATAAGTGTAAAAATAGATAAGAAATTTAAATAAATGGAACCTAGTACTTATAATTAGGTCTTTAAATTTGGTATATAAAGATCGGTCTTTATGACTGATTAAATTCACAACTGAGCATGGGAGACTAACTGAAAGATGAAGATCTTCAATCGCTATAACCCAGAAAAAATTGCTCTCTACGTTAAGACGTTATTTCGTGGACGGTTTTATATCAAAGGAATGGGCGCATTTGAGTTCGATTACGGTAAAATTTTATTGCCGAAAATAAAAGATAAGCTGCATTTTAATGTGATGAGTGAAGTTAACCAGCAGGTGGTTTTACTCAAAGCTGAAATGGGCTAACTTTTATCTGATAGATAACTGAGTCTATATCTTGTGCTTTTACGATAAGACTCAGTTATTAATTTCAGTTTGTTACCAGTTGATTTAGGCTTTATGCTCTTCGTGCTCAAATGGCACTTCTGTCGTTGTTTGAGGAGCAGGTATTGCTTCTTGCAAAACCGGTTTTACTGGCGGAATATCATCAATTTTAGTGACAAGCAGTTGATCAATTTTATAGTTATCAATATCCACCACTTCAAATTTATAACCTGCAAACTTCACATAGTCAGTACGTTTGGGGATCTTACGCAAACGGAACATCATAAACCCTGCAATGGTTTCGTAATTGCTAGAATCCGGGAAATCATCAATATCTAATGCCCGCATAACATCATCAATAGGTGTTCCACCTTCAACCAACCATGAATGCTCATCACGACTGACGATTTGCTCTTCTTGACCTGGGCCAATCAGATCGCCCATTAAAGTGGTCATTACGTCATTTAAGGTGATAACGCCCATCACCATCGCATATTCATTGAGAATAATGGCAAAATCTTCCCCTGAGGTTTTAAAGCTTTCTAGCATGTCAGATAAAGTTAAGGTATCCGGAATAATAAGGGCTTTACGGATATGCACACCTTCTTTGAGGTTAAGACTTTGCCCATTGATCACACGGTTGAGTAGCTCTTTTGAATCTACATAACCAATAATATGGTCTATATCCCCTTCACAAACTAAGAATTTAGAGTGGGGCTGAGTGGCAATTTTATGCTTAATATCTTCTTCTGTCTCTTCGCGATCAAAGTAGACAACATCTTCACGTGGTGTCATGGCTGATGGTACGGTACGTGATTCTAATTCAAAGACATTTTCAATTAATTCGTGCTCTTGTTTACGTAATACCCCCGCTACTGCACCGGCTTCGACAATCGCAAAGATATCATCAGATGTAATATCTTCATTTCTTACCATCGGGATTTTAAATAGTTTAAAGATAAGATCTGCCATGCCATTAAACAACCAAACTAAAGGGCGGAATAAGGCGAGACAAAAACGCATAGGATTAACAATTTTCAGTGCAATGACTTCTGGCTTGATCATGCCGATACGTTTAGGAGTTAAATCGGCAAGCAGAATAAACATCGATGTGACGATAATAAATGAACAGACCGATCCTAATTGTTGCGCGAGAGGTGCTTCTAAAAAGCGGGAAAAGAGATCTTTTAATGCGGGAGAAAAAGCAGATTCACCGACAATACCCGCCAAAATGGCAACGGCGTTAAGACCAATTTGTACCACGGTAAAAAACATACCGGGGGTTTCTTGCATTTTTAATACACGAGCGGCGTTGATATTTCCTTCGTCAACCAACTGTTTGAGTTTAATACGACGGGAGGCCGCCAGTGATATTTCAGACAGCGAAAAAAAGGCGCTAATGGCACACAGCAAAAGCACAATGAGTAAACTATTAAGCATATAAGGCTCACATCACCCAGAGTATTAAATCCAGAGGGTAATACTTGAGTGTTAATAATCGAAGATAAATCAATATATTGTGATAGACTATTTTATAAAAATAGACACAAAGATAGATAAGAGGGCGTAATTATATCATCGCCCTGCTATTTTCTGCTAGTGTTAGTTTGCCGGTGGAAAACAGATACCAATGCCACCAAGTCCACAATAACCTTGAGGGTTTTTAAATAGGTATTGCTGATGATAATCTTCAGCAAAATAGAAAGGTCCGGCAGGTTGTATTTCAGTGGTGATCTCTTTATGTGCCCCTTCACTATTGATAGCTTGTTGATAACGTTGTTTTGACTCAATAGCTTGTGCATATTGCTCTGGGGTTAGGGTATAAATGGCCGAGCGATATTGGCTACCAATATCATTACCTTGGCGCATACCTTGGGAAGGGTCATGATTCTCCCAAAAAATAGCCAATAATTGTTGATAGCTGATAAGGGTCGGATCAAATACCACACGAACGACCTCTGCATGACCGGTACGGCCTTGGCAAACTTGCTCATAGGTGGGATTTTCTGTTACACCACCGCTATAACCGGCACTGGTGCTATAAACACCGGGTTGTTGCCAAAATAGGCGTTCAACGCCCCAAAAGCAGCCCATGGCAAAATAAGCAATTTGCATATTTTCTGGGATCTCACGGATAGAATGCCCATTGACGGCATGATTAGCAGAAATTTCTAATGGCGTTGTGCTGCCGATTACGGCATGCTCAGGATGATAAGCTTTATGTTGCAAGGTAAACTCCAAATTTTATATTTGTAAACGCTTTACTATGGTAAAGGTTTAATATTGTTATAAACTAAATCTACAATAAAGCTTAAAACTATTTGTCGTCAATTACCGAATGATATAAATAATATTGAGGAGAAAACGTGCCGAGATACTCCGTTATCTACGTTCTCTGTCTGTCTTCTATAACGTCTTTTGCTTATGGGGCAAATTTACGTTTAAAAGTAGAAGGTTTAGAAGGGCAACTCGAAAAGAATGTACGAGTCCAGCTATCAAACATAACAACAGAAGAAGTTGCACCAGACGGGCGTTTTCGTGCGCGTGTTGAAAAGGCAATTAAAGAGGGCCTACGGCCTTTAGGTTATTATCAGCCAACGGTCACTTTCTCTTATCAAGAAAATACCCCTCCGACACGCCCTGTATTAACAGCAAAGGTTGAGCTTGGTATTCCCGTACTGTTAAAAGGGGTCAATATTGTACTGGAAGGGGGAGCTAAAACAGATGAACAATATGCCAAAGTGATTAAAGAAAACACTCCCCCTCTTGATAGTGTGTTAAATCATGCCGAATATGAAAAATTAAAAGGCTCGTTAACAGGGCTTGCTATTCGTCGTGGTTACTTTGATGCAGATATGGAAAAAAGCCAGCTCGGTGTCTCTTTAGATAATCACGCCTCTTATTGGGATTTTGTCTTTAATAGTGGTGAACGTTACCGTTTTGGTAAAGTGAATTATACTGGCTCACAAATTCGTGAAGACTACCTACAAAATATTGTGCCTTTTAAAGAAGGGGAATATTACTCTTCTGAAGATTTGGCAGAGTTTAATCGACGCTTAGCTGCCACAGGATGGTTTAATTCGGCGGTTGTCACACCTAATATCGCTAAAGCACGTAGTGAAGGCAATTATTTGCTACCAATGGATGCCGTTGTTACCCCTCGTTCACGTAACTATATGGAGCTAGGGGGCGGTTTTGCCACAGATGTCGGACCTCGATTAAATATGCAGTGGGATAAACCTTGGATAAATTCTAGGGGCCATAGTTTAACATCGAATATGAGTATTTCTAAGCCTGAGCAATCTATTGGTGCTAATTATAAAATTCCATTAAAAGTTAACCCATTAGAACAATATTATGGCATTCAAGGCGGCTATAAACGTACAGATTTAAATGATACTCGTTCGGATACCACCACACTGAACGTTTCTCGTAACTGGGATATGTCAACGGGATGGCAATACAGTATTAATACCCGCTGGAGTCTGAGCCACTTTACCCAAGGTGATGTTACCAATACAACCATGTTGCTTTATCCTGGTGCGAATGCAAGTCGCGTACGCCAACGGGGTGGCATGATGCCTTATTGGGGGGATAGCCAACGTTATTCAGTCGATTATTCCAATAAAATATGGGGATCTGATGTTGAATTTCTCGCCCTACAAGCTCAGCAAGTGTGGATACGCACACCTTGGGAAGGCCACCGTTTTGTGGTCAGAGGGACGTTTGGCTGGATTGAAACGAATCAATTTGAGAAAGTACCACCCGAATTACGTTTCTTTGCTGGTGGCGATAGAAGTATTAGGGGTTATAAATACCAAAGTATTTCACCGGAAGATAGCAAAGGTAAATTAACAGGGGCATCAAGAATGCTAACGGGATCTGCTGAATACCAATATAACGTAACTGGAAATTGGTGGGGAGCTGTATTTGTTGATAGTGGTGAAGCCGTTAACGATTTTACGAAAAGTGATTTTAAAACAGGTGCTGGTGCGGGGGTTCGTTGGGCATCTCCAGTAGGGCCTGTAAAGTTTGATTTAGCCGTTCCAGTCAATAGTGGTGAAGAGCGTAAGTTACAGTTTTATATTGGGTTAGGAGCTGAGTTATGATGAAGTGGTTGAAAAGGATAACACTAACGCTACTTATCATCATTTTACTGGTTTTAGGTGCTCTTGCATGGATTTTAGGGACGCAATCAGGGCTACATTTTGCCATTAATAGTGCAGCTCGTTGGGTGCCAGGTTTAACCATTAACAGTGTTAATGGCGGTTGGCAAGATTTACGTTTAACGGGTGTTGAGTATCAAATGCCGGGTGTAGATGTCAATGTGGGGGAGTTATCACTAGGCTTAAATTTAAGCTGCTTGAAGGATAAACAACTGTGTGTTGAGGCCTTAGGCACACGTGATGTTATCGTCAATGTAGATACCAGTGCACTCCCTCCAGCACAAGAAACACCCCCTTCTGAGCCTTTAACTGAGCTTAATGCCCCTTTACCTATCTATTTAAACTCTCTCTCATTAGCCAATACGCGTGTACAAATTGATGATATGGCCCTATCACTCAATGAGTTTACTACGGCAGCACAATGGGAAGGGCGTCAAATTACCTTAAAACCGACGGTCATTAATGATTTGTTGGTGGCGTTACCGAAAACACCCGAAGACGGTAGTGTTGCCGCCATGGCGCAAGATGTAAAAGAAGTTGCAGCAACGACGCCTCAAGCGGAGCCTAAAACACCGCAAGAGCAAGAGCAGGCACTAGCTGACACTATTAAGACAATTTTCGCCAAGCCTTTATTAGCGCAGTTACCCGAAATTATTATTCCTGTTGATATCAATGTGGAGGGGATAGAAGGTAAACAGTTACAAGTTAGTGGTGATACGCCTGTGACTATTAATCAACTCTCTTTTCAAGCCAATACGCAAGGTCAACAGGTTAATCTCACTAGGCTCAGTATTGATGCGCCAGAAGGCAAAGTCAGTTTAAACGGTCAAATTACACTGGATAAACAGTGGCCGGTTAATCTAGATATGCAAGCGATGCTTCGTGAGATGGCAGGATTGGAAGAGTTTAAAGATCAGCAAGCGACACTGTCTTTACAAGGTGCGATACTTGATGAGTTAAAACTCGCACTCTCTTTAACAGGAACTGTCACCGCAAGCCTTGATGCACAAGCTGAGCTCGCTAAAGCACATCTTCCACTAAAATTAACCTTAGAGAGCCAAAAAGTGCGTTGGCCTTTAACGGGAGATGTGCAGTATCAACTTAATGATACTCGACTACGTCTTAATGGGCAGACGGATAATTATGATCTTTCATTACGTTCTAATATTGAAGGACAAGAGATCCCGCCAGCCAAATTGACCCTAGACGCTAAAGGGAATGAAGAGAAAATAACACTCACTCGTTTGCGTTTAGCTGCATTACAAGGTCATGCGGATATTACCGGTGTGGCAGATTGGAGTAAGGCGATTAGCTGGAATGCATTATTGACTATCTCTGGTATTAATACAGCTAAACAATATCCCGATATGCCAGCGAAATTAGATGGACGTATTGCCACAACGGGTAGCCTGTATGGAGGAAGTTGGCAACTACGAGTGCCTGAAATTACCTTAGATGGTAATTTAAAAAATAATCTTATTAAGGCGCGAGGAAACGCCTATGGTAATGATTCGGGGCAATGGAATATTCCTCAATTAACCTTAATTCTAGGTAAAAATAATCTCGATATTGCGGGGCACTTAGGTGATCAGTGGGCGCTTGATGCGAACATCAATGCTCCGGGGTTAAATGGTTTAGTGCCGGGGTTAGCGGGCGTTATTAAAGGGAAAGTGAATGTTCGCGGTGATATTAATAAGCCGAAAATTATTGCTGATATCAATGCACAAGGGATCAAATGGCAAGATCAGCTCAGTGTTGGGTCAGTTGTGGTTAAAGGTGATATTCAGTCAGATGACGTGATCAGTGGCAAACTGGCAATTACGGTACGTCAGTTAAAACAGGCTGATTTGATTATTCGTCAATTAACGCTAGATGCGGCCGGGACAGAAAAACAGCATAAGCTTACCTTGAAAATGGATGGGGAACCCGTATCGGGTGGCCTGACATTAGCCGGCTCGTTTGATAAAGAAAAACAGCAGTGGCAAGGCACACTTAACAATACCGCATTTGATACGCCTGTAGGCGAATGGCGTTTAAATAAAGCGATGGCGCTAAATTTATTAGCGGAAAAACAGCAAGTGACGATTGGTTCACATTGCTGGGTAAATCCTAATGCACAACTGTGTGTACCTAAAGAGATCACTGTAGGTGAGAGTGGTAGTGCGGCAATCACGTTAACACGCTTTGATTTAGCCATGATAAAACCATTCTTACCTCCTGAAACCGCGCTACGCGGTGTCTTTACGGGAGATGCTACGGCAACTTGGAATGCGAAAGGCGGATTACCTAAAGCGTCAGTTAACCTTAAAGGTCAGGGCGTTGGTGTAAAACAAAATGTCGATGGTACGGTATTACCTATTGATTTTGATGCAGTTACGTTAAATGCGGGTATCAATAATGGTAAAGCGACCTTGCAATGGTTAATTAGTATTGCCGGTAATGGTGACTTTAAAGGCCATGTCAATGTTGCTGATCTAGAAAAAACACGTCAATTATCAGGTACGGTTGATATTGATAACCTGACATTAGATCTGATTAAGCCTTTCTTGGGTAAAGGTGAAATAGCGCAAGGTAGTGTAGGGGCGCAGCTACGTTTAGGGGGGAATGCACAATCACCATTGCTATTTGGGCAGTTTGGTATTAACCAGTTAAAAGTAGTTGGTCACTGGATCCCATTTGACATCACCAAAGGGAATGTCGATATTCGCTTTAATGGTGCGACTTCTGATTTAAGCGGTAGAATCGAAACACCGGAAGGTTATTTAAATCTGACGGGGAATGCGGACTGGCGCAAACTAGATGAGTGGCGTGCCGTGGTGGCTGCGAATGGCAACAAACTGCGTGTGTCATTACCACCAATGGTTCGTATAGATGTTAACCCAGACTTAGTTTTTGAAGCTAATCCACATTTGCTTAAATTAGATGGTCGTATTGATATCCCTTGGGCTCGTATCGTGGTGCAGGAATTACCCGAGTCTGCGGTGTCGGCTTCCTCTGATGAAGTGATGTTAGACAAAGAATTACAACCTATAGCACCAAAGCAGACTTCTATACCTATTCAAAGTAATTTGGCGATTAATATTGGCGATGATGTCACATTAGATGCCTTTGGGTTGAAAGCCAGATTAACAGGGGCATTAAAAGTTGCTCAAAGTAAACAAGGATTGGGATTAAATGGTCAAGTGGATATTCCTCGCGGGGAATTCAAAGCTTATGGACAAGATTTACAAGTACGTAAAGGGCAAATCTTGTTCTCAGGGCCGGTTGATCAGCCATACTTAAATATTGAAGCGATACGTAACCCTGATAATACGGCAGATAATGTCATTGCTGGGGTTAAAGTCACCGGACTTGCGGATAAGCCGAAAGTGGAAATATTCTCTGAGCCGGCCAAAACACAACAAGAAGCATTATCCTACTTGTTAAGAGGGGAAGGATTAGCAAGTGGTGATTCTGATTCAGCACAAATGACAGCCATGCTAATAGGATTAGGTGTTGGACAAAGTGGACAACTCGTAGGACGTATTGGCGAAACCTTTGGTATTTCTGATTTAGCGTTAGATACACAAGGTGTAGGGGATAGTTCACAAGTTGTCGTCAGTGGTAAGATAACCGATGATTTACAAGTGAAGTATGGGATGGGTATATTTGATTCGCTAGCGACGTTAACATTACGTTATCGCTTGATGCCCAGGTTGTATTTACAAGCAGTGTCTGGTATGAATCAGGCAATAGATCTGCTTTATCAATTTGAGTTTTAATTTATATGCGAATTATTGTTTATGGAAGTTTACGGCGAAATCAGGGTAACCATCACTGGATGACCTACGCACAGCTATTAGGTGAGTATAAATTAGCGGGGTATAAACTCTATGATTTAGGGTTTTATCCTGCTGTGGTTGAAGGTGATGGTGAAATAGAATGTGAAGTTTATCGGATCACGCCTTCCATTTTGACGGAGCTTGATGAACTGAAAAAAAATGATCAAGATTACAAGCGCCAGTTGATATCAACACCTTATGGTAGTGCTTGGATCTATCTTTATCAAAAGCCAGTTGATGGGTTGCGAGAAATCAAAAGTGGAGATTGGCTAAAACGCCACGAAGAAGAGTAATAGGCTTACGAAAGCTGACTCAATAATGA
>NZ_CAWPAV010000035.1:0-32492 GCF_963885725.1 Proteus sp. G4380 | reverse complement strand
TATCTTTTTACGTCGTATTTAAAACTTAAAATCGTCACTTTTGACATATTTGACACTTTTGTCATTTGACATAATTGTCATGGTGGCAAAATTGTCGTTATATTTTTTATATATAATAAAACACTCTACTTATTAGTAGAGTGTTTTGATTTTAAACAAAGCGATTATTAATCAGTTAAAAATAATTATTTAATAAATAACCTTAAATAAAATAATGTTATTTATTCGATTGACGTTTTGCTTGTTGTAATTTTTCATACGCGGCTAATAAAGATTGATGAACAGGCAAATTCGCTAATGATGGATCTATGGGTTGCAAGCCATAAAAAGGTTGTTTACCTTCAATTGCATTTAATGCAGCTTGCAGTGTTTCCTCGCCATACATACGAGAAAATGCCTCCATATATTGTGCAGGCTCACGCTCATGCTCTTCACGTAGGAGTAAAAGATTATGCAGGCAACGATAATAATTTTGACGCGCTGGTGTAAATAATGATGCGTTGAAATCTTGTGTCCACTCAACCCAAACTAATGCTTGTTCTAAATCGCCACCAGCGAGTGCTAACATTGATTTTAATTCACCTACACGTAAATGACTCCAACCATTATCTTTACCCGGTGCAATACCAATCATTTCTCTGATACGAGTAAAGTCATCTAAGCCATCTTCATCAAATTGGCCAATAAGTGAGAGGTACTCTTCTTTTGTGCCATGACTTGTTGGTAAAGAAAGAATGGTATCACGCCAATGGACACCCATAATGTTATTGGCTAGTTGCAGATCTTCAGCAGGATAAATATCGGATAAGCCAGGGACTAAAATACGGCAAGCATAAACCCCTAAATGGTCATAATCCATAATATACACTTCTGCATCACATTGCTGGCACAGTGACATTAATGTGTGGAATTCTTCTTCGGTTGAACCACTGAAATCCCAATCAACAAATGGATAGTCTGCATCTTTTTTAAACAGATCCCAACTAATTAAACCACTAGAGTCGATAAAGTGGGTTTCAAGATTAGTGTGGTCACCGACTTCTTCATCATCAAAACTCGGTGGATTGAAAACATCGAGATCTTTAAGGCTACGGCCTTGCAATAACTCAGTAACAGTACGCTCTAATGCCACACCAAAATCGGGGTGAGCACCAAAAGAAGCGAAACAAGTCCCATTTTGTGGGTTAAACAGCACGACGCAAATAACGGGGAATTGTCCCCCTAAAGATGCATCAAAACTAAAAATAGGGAAGCCTTCTTTTTCTAATGTCGTAATAGCTTCAATAACAGCAGGATAACGAGCTAAAACTTCATGGGGGATTTTAGGCAAGCTAATTCTTTCGCTGATAATTCTATTTTTGACATAGCGTTCAAACACTTCAGAAAGCCCTTGCACTCGAGCTTCATTTTGCGTATTTCCTGCTGACATACCATTAGATGCATAAAGATTTGCAATGATATTAACAGGTATATATACAGGTGTTTTATCTGATTGGCGAATAAACGGTAAGGCACAAATACCACGTTCTGAATTACTTGATTGTAAATCAACCAGTTCACTGCCACATAGCTCACCTTCAGGATCGTAAAATTGACGTAAACGTGCATCTAATAAGCCTTCAGGTACAGCATCATCATCTGTCAGTGGAAACCATTTTTCATTTGGGTAATGAACAAACTCACCTTCTGCAATATCAGCACCTAGCCAGAAATCAGAAAAGAAATAATTGGTTGAAAGACGTTCAAAATATTCGCCTAATGCTGAAGCCAATGCTGCTTTTTTAGTAGCACCTTTGCCGTTAGTAAAACATAACGGACAATCTTTATCACGAATATGAACAGACCAAACGTTAGGAACAGGATTTAACCATGAAGCTTCTTCAATGTTAAAACCTAACTGAGTTAATTTTTGCTGAAAGCTAGCGATAGAGTCTTCCAGTGCGGCATCTTTGCCGGGAATAAATGTTTGTGACATGGCAGGTTTCATCAATATTTTACGAGTGATAGTTAGGGGCACATGATACTGAAATCGTCGCTAATGCACTAATTATTTCTCGTGTCGGTTGATTTTAAATAACATTCCTTATCATTAATGCACTAATATATTAGTTCTTTTGATAAATTCGTTCTATTTATCACGGAATTACTGATAATAAATCATCATAATTAGACGCGATTTTATAGACTCATAAGGATTAAAAAATGATAAGAAAAACATTGCTAGCCAGCTTATTAACCGTAATTAGTGGTACTGTTTTTGCTTTACCTAATGTGACAATCCTCGCAACTGGGGGAACCATCGCAGGGGGGGGAGACTCTGCCACTTCTTCAAGCTACACAGCAGGAAAATTAGGCATTGATACATTGATTAATGCCGTACCTGAGGCAAAAAAAGTGGCTAACTTAACAGGCGAGCAAGTGGTTAATATTGGTTCTCAAGATATGAACGACCAAGTGTGGTTAAAACTGGCGAATAAAATTAATACGGATTGTGATAAAACAGACGGCTTTGTGATAACCCATGGTACAGATACGATGGAAGAGACCGCCTATTTTCTTGACTTAACCACAGCATGTAAAAAACCGGTGGTGATGGTAGGGGCAATGCGCCCAGCAACAGCATTAGGTGCTGATGGTCCATTAAACCTCTATAATGCCGTGGTGGTGGCAAGTGATAAAGCATCTGAAAATCGTGGTGTATTAGTTACCATGAATAATTCGGTGATTAGTGGTAAAGATGTTGTCAAAATGAATACGACAGAAGTGCAAGCATTCCAGCCGATTAATGCAGGTGCTCAAGGTTATGTTCATGATGGTAAAGTACACTATTACACTGCTGCAACACCACGCGCTGAGAAAGTTGCCTTTGATGTCAGCAAATTAACCGAATTACCAAAAGTAGGTATTGTTTATAACTATGCTAATGCATCTGATTTACCGGCTAAAGCGTTTATAGATAACCACTTTAAAGGTATTGTTAGTGCAGGTGTCGGCAATGGTAACTTATATTCTGACATCTTAAATACTTTAGCAGATGGTGTAAAAAAAGGTGTTGTTGTGGTTCGTTCAAGTCGTGTTCCGGTTGGATTTACCACACAAAATGGTGAAGTAGATGATGCAAAATATGGCTTTATTGCTTCAGAACGTTTAAATCCA
Source organism: Proteus sp. G4380 (assembly GCF_963885725.1). NCBI lineage: Bacteria > Pseudomonadati > Pseudomonadota > Gammaproteobacteria > Enterobacterales > Morganellaceae > Proteus > Proteus sp. G4380. The sequence continues at coordinate 29,336 of NZ_CAWPAV010000035.1, read as the reverse complement.
CAGAAAGCAAGAGTGTTATTACAGTTATCTTTGACAGAAACACAAGATCCCGCCACGATCCAAGAAAACTTTGAAAAATATTAATTAGATTTTTTGTTTTTTAGTTAAATCAGAAAACCATCCGCTGATAAATAGCAGATGGTTTTCTTTGTTAAATATTATTTAATTTTGCGTAATTTAGTATAAATTTTGATATCTTCTCTATTGTTTTGAATATTATTCATATTTTTATCGCGAGTGTATAATCGTTTAGTGTTGATAACACCATTATTTATCAGTTGGCTATCCTCACTAATATCTAAAGTTAAGTTTTTCATTTGGCTAATAGTATTTTTGGGTATTAACCCTATGTATGTCTCGCTATAGTTATTGTTATTTTTACCAGTATTAAGCCAATATTGCATGCCAATAGTTCCACTTTCCATATTGTGGAAGAAAGACTTATTTTGCAGATCTAAATATCCGCCTCTGGCGAGAATATATCCATGGTTATTAAATATTGTTTTATTTAGATTAAGTTGTATGGCATTTTTACTACGGTTACTACTTTCTAAACTACCATAATTATAAATAGTAGTATCAGAAGCATTAATAATGATGTTTTTAGAAGAGATTAAACCTTGTTTTTTAGGATCACCATTTTTATCACCTAATATTATCTGATTGGGGAGATTATTTCTTTTTATATGTGAGCGCATGGCGTATTCTTGTTTTAAGATACTTTCACCTTCTTTAATTATTATATCTCTTTTACCTGAATAAATATTTATATCTCCTTTAGAGGATATAAAGCCGTTTTCTAACTTAATGTTATTAGATATGATATTAAGTTTATTAAAAGAATGACTAGAACTACGGTCATTTTTGTTACTGAATACAATTTTTCCAATATGATCAATTGATTTTCCACCCCTATATCCTTTATTTATAGGAGCGATAGCTTTTTCTAAGCGGTAGCCGATTAATTCATCATTATTATTATTGATAACAGGTTTCCCTGTTGTTAACGTTTCTTGTAATGTATTCGAAAAACTACAATTATGGCATTCAATACCATTTGGGTTGGCTATAACAACATGAGCTGCATTGCCAGCTACCGCGATATTCCCCGCTAAGAATGACGTTGCTCCATTAACCACTTCATTAATAATAGTCTCAGCGGCAACCTCTTTATTATTTAAAATAATGCCAGCATCAGTTACATCAAATGTATCATATTTATTATGAGAAATACCTTTGGAATTTTTTGGTGCTATTAATATTTCTGCTTGTTTAGGATTAATTTCATTAGGTTTAACTATTGTTGAAGAGTCTTGATTAATAGAAATATATTTATAGCTAGTTTGTTCTACGGCCTGGCATATTGATGGTGTGTATATTACGCCAATTATTATTGCATTTCTTAATTTCATATGTTTACCCTTGTATATTATTTAGGGCTAATTTAGCGATATTAAAAACATAAATAAAGATAGTCAGGTTTAAAAGGCGTTTATTTATAAAAAATAAAAAGGCTATTTTTTTAATAGCCTTTTGGGTTATATGTTATTAATTTTTTCTTATATTGGAAACAACGATTTTTGCAGTAATAAATGCAATCAGTGGGGTAATAGAAAATACAATAAATAACCAATGGGCTGCATTTTGTGCGCCAGCAATACCTCCGGGGTTGGTTAATCCTGCCATATTTACAACAGTACCTGAAATGGCAGCACCTACAGCGGTTGAAAATAGCTGAATAGTGGTGATTGACGTCGCCGCTTTTTGCGCTTCTTCCCCTTGAGAAACCTGTAATACACGAGTGAGATAATGAGGCCAAGCCATGCCAATTCCTGCACCTGTAAAAAAGAGGGCTAGACAAATAATAATCACTTGCCCATAAGGTAAAAGAAGATAATTTGAAATTAATAAGCCAAGAACAATTATGGCAGTAAAGTTAATGGCAGGGCCGATACGCATAAGACGCTGAGCAATACCGCTTGGTTGAGATGAAGAGATAATAGCCGAAAAAGACCAACCAGCACCGACTAAAGCAGCTAAATAACCGGAAAGTAACGGAGTAATACCATGGATCATTTGTAAAAAATAGGGCACAAACACTTCTGTCTGAACACTTATTCCTAGCAATGCCATAGTCAGATAAATAGGGGATAGTGGGGCTGAAAAAGAGAATGTTCCTTTAGGAAAAAGCCCATCATGAGATCTCTTATCGATATAAATTAATAATAAGATAAAAATAATTGCTAATAGAAAAGATAAAATATGATATAGCGTAACGTGATACAAGCTACCGATTGAGATAGATAACACTGCTAATATTAATAAGGTAAGTTGTAGGTAGGGAAGTGATGTTTTTTTGTTAGCAATATCAGCACTGTTTTCCTTAGGAAGGATAGTAAACAGTAGAATAGCATAAGGAATGCCTACACAAAGAATAGACCAAAAAGCACCCCGCCAAATATTATATTCTGCAAATATTCCTCCTAATGCGGGACCCAGCAACGTTGATATTCCCCACATACTGGACATTAACGCCATAGCTCGAGACCATAATGGTTGCGGAAACATCACCCTGACCAATGAATAAGCTAAAGCCAGTAACATTCCGCCTCCCGCACCTTGAATAAATCGGCCAACCAACAAGATTGGCATTGAAGGGGCGGTAGCACAGATAATAGAGCCGACTAAAAAGCAGAGTGTGGCAAATAAGTAGCTATTACGTGGCGCGAGCAAAATTAATAAACGAGAAGTCAGCGCCGAAGAGAGAATAGATGCCAAAATAAAAACGGTGGTATTCCATGCATATAAATTAAGCCCCCCGATATCACGAACAATAGAAGGTAGGGTGGTAATGGTGATATAGACATTAATAGCATGTAATGCCACTCCCCCTGCTAAAGCGAGTGATTTTAGACTATTTCGTCCTTTAAGTAGCATTCCCCAGCTCGCATCTTCCTTTTTATACTGACTCCCCGACATAAAATACTCCTAACGATTATTTTTGTGTGCTACACATAATACGTAAGTTTACAAAAGTCATTGCGCCAATTAGAGGAGAATGATACAACCGATAGAGGTCGTTTTGTCAAAACATATTCAGATAGGGTGAATTTGAATGAGTCAGGTATATAACTTTAGTGCAGGTCCGGCCATGTTACCGGCAGAAGTTCTTCGTCGTGCAGAATTAGAATTATGCAACTGGCACGGATTAGGGCGTTCTGTTATGGAGATCAGCCACCGCAGTAAAGAATTTTTGGAGGTTGCCCATCAGGCAGAGCAAGATCTACGGGATCTACTCAATGTACCAGAAAATTATAAAATTCTGTTCTGTCATGGTGGCGCTCGTGGTCATTTTGCGGCATTACCGCTTAATTTATTAGGTGAGAAAACCACCGCTGATTATATCGATGGAGGATATTGGGCTAAAAGTGCTGCCGATGAAGCGGAAAAATATTGTTCACCTAATATCATTAAAATAAAGACAGAAATTGACGGTAAAATCGCGGTTAAGCCAATGAAAGAGTGGCAATTAAGTGATAATGCAGCCTATGTGCATTATTGCCCAAATGAGACTATCGATGGGATTGCTATCCACGAAGAGCCGGATTTTGATGATAAAAAAATTGTTATTGCCGACTACTCTTCCGCTATTTTATCTCAGCCACTTGATGTTAGCCGTTTTGGCATGATTTACGCTGGAGCACAAAAAAATATTGGTCCTGCGGGGTTAACACTGGTAATTATTCGCGAAGATTTACTGGGTAAAGCACGTAAAGAAACCCCTTCAGTGTTTGATTACACAGTACTGGCTGAAAATGACTCCATGTTTAATACACCGCCGACTTTTGCTTGGTACTTATCAGGCATGGTGTTTAAATGGTTAAAAGAGCAAGGTGGCTTGCAAGAGATAGCAAAACGCAATTATGAGAAAGCGACACTGCTTTATAGTGCGATTGATAACAGTGATTTCTATATTAACCGTATTGCCACAGAAAACCGCTCTTTGATGAACGTACCTTTCCAAATGTCTTCTCCTGCTTTAGATGCGGTTTTCTTAAAAGAAGCTGAAGAGCAAGGATTAGTTGCGCTGAAAGGGCACCGTGTTTCAGGCGGTATGCGTGCATCTATTTATAACGCAATGCCTTTTGCTGGTGTACAAGCATTAGTTGATTTTATGGCTGATTTTGAGCGTCGCCACGCTTAATGGTTACCTTTTCACTGCTGCAAAACCTGCCTTATTGGCAGGTTTTCTGATAATTAAAGCACAGAGAGCCAATAACTGTTATCTCTGTGCCAATATGGCAAATAGATAAATATTAATTACGATAATCATACTATTTGACATTATTACACAGCGTCTCTACCTATTTTGACTTATCTAGCGGAGCTTTTACCTGTTTATGGAATCGTTGACATTACAACCCATCGTACATATTGAAGGCACTATCAATTTACCCGGTTCAAAAAGTGTCTCTAACCGTGCACTTTTATTGGCAGCCTTAGCCAAGGGAAAAACGCGTTTAACTAATTTATTAGATAGTGATGATATTCGTCATATGCTCAATGCATTAACTGCCTTAGGGGTACAATATCAATTATCAAATAATAATACGGTATGTGATATTGAAGGGTTAGCAGGTTCTTTTCATCCCCAGCAGCCACTTGAACTCTTTTTAGGCAATGCAGGAACAGCGATGCGCCCATTGGCGGCAGCTTTAAGCCTCGGAGAGCACGATATTGTTCTTACGGGTGAGCCTCGCATGAAAGAGCGTCCTATTGGTCATTTAGTGGATGCGTTACGTCAAGGGGGGGCAAAGATTGATTATCTTGAACAAACGGACTATCCGCCGCTACGTGTTTGTGGGGGATTTTCGGGCGGGAGTGTTGATGTTGATGGCACCGTTTCCAGCCAATTTCTGACCGCATTACTAATGATGGCGCCTTTAGCTCAGCAAGACACCACTATTACCATTAAAGGTGAGTTAGTCTCTAAACCTTATATTGATATCACGTTAGCCTTGATCTCCACTTTTGGTGGAGAAATTGAAAATCAAAACTATCAGCGTTTTATGATTAAAGGTGGTCAACAATATCAATCTCCGGGTAAATATTTGGTTGAAGGAGATGCATCCTCTGCCTCTTATTTTTTGGCGGCAGCCGCCATTAAAGGAGGGGTTGTGCGAGTAACAGGAATTGGTAAAAATAGCTTGCAAGGTGATATCCATTTTGCGTCTGTGCTTGAAAAAATGGGGGCTACAATACGTTGGGGTGACGATTATATAGAGTGTGAACGTGGCAAGTTAAAAGGGATAGATATGGATATGAATACTATTCCTGATGCGGCAATGACAATTGCTACGACAGCGCTCTTTGCTGAGGGTGAAACGACTATCCGTAATATCTATAACTGGCGGGTAAAAGAGACTGACCGTCTATCTGCCATGGCGACAGAATTACGTAAAGTTGGTGCGATGGTTGACGAAGGTCGCGACTACTTAACTGTGATACCGCCTAAACAGTTAACGACGGCTGAAATAAAAACCTATAATGATCACCGGATAGCTATGTGTTTTTCACTGGTGGCATTGTCTAACACGCCGATTACTATTCTTGATCCTGGCTGTACGGCAAAAACATTCCCTGACTATTTTGAAAAACTAGCAAGTATTTCTCATGCAAAAGTTTAATTAAAATAGCATCAATTAAATCGATAGTATTGGCTTTTCTCTAGTACGATACTATCGATTTTCTTAATTTAAGCGTGTTTTTATTCTATAAATAAGTAGATTAATAAAAAATTATCTTTAAAAAGCACAGCTTGTTTTTAACTGCTTGTTTCCTCCTCTAGAGAGTATGCGTATAATGACGCGCAATATATTAATACTGTTTTTCTCTGTTTAGAGCTTATGTTGTAGAACGCCATAGGTTCACGGCAGTAAATATAGAAAAACAGTGCCCATGAAAAGGAGAAACTCATGGCGGTTATCGTCCCTGTAATTACTGTTGATGGGCCTAGCGGAGCAGGTAAAGGAACATTGTGTCAAGCATTAGCAAAAGCCTTTGGTTGGCATTTACTTGATTCCGGTGCTATTTACCGTGTATTAGCATTAGCAGCATTACATCATCATGTGGACATTACATCAGAAGATGCATTAGTGCCTTTAGCGGCGAATTTGGATGTGCGCTTTATTCCTAATGAAAATGGATTAAGTGTTATTCTGGAAGGTGAAGATGTTTCAACCGAAATTCGTACTGAAACCGTTGGCAACACAGCGTCACAAGCAGCAACGTTTCCTCGCGTAAGAGAAGCATTATTACGCCGTCAGCGTGCATTTCGTACTGCACCGGGATTAATTGCTGATGGCCGAGATATGGGCACAATCGTTTTTCCTGATGCGCAAGTAAAAATATTTCTTGATGCCAGTGCGCAAGAGCGTGCACGTCGTCGCATGTTACAGTTGCAGGAGAAAGGCTTTAATGTTAACTTTGAACGCCTTTTATCCGAGATAAAAGAGCGTGATTATCGTGATAGAAATCGCGCAGTAGCGCCTTTGGTTGCGGCAAAAGATGCATTAATTCTCGATTCAACAAGCTTATCTATTGATGAAGTTATTGAAAAATCGTTAGCTTATGCGAAAAAAATCTGCAATTAACAGCGTAATTCGTTTTTATTTCATTTATACTAGGTAATTATTAAAATCGGGTTGACGTGTTAATGAATACACAATAATGCCCGATGACCTTGTCACAAAGGATGTAACGAGGTATGTGAAACAACCCCATTCGGCCGGATGCTAAATGGACGTTAATTAAATTTACTTGAAGATCATTAACATGACAGAATCTTTTGCTCAACTCTTTGAAGAATCCCTAAAAACAATCGAAACTCGTCCAGGTGCAATCGTTCGTGGCGTTGTTGTTGCTATCGATAAAGACGTTGTTCTGGTTGATGCAGGTCTGAAATCAGAATCTGCGATTCCTGTAGAACAATTCAAAAACGCGCAAGGCGAATTAGAAATCCAAGTGGGTGACGAAATTGACGTTGCTCTGGACGCGGTTGAAGATGGCTTCGGTGAAACCGTTCTGTCTCGTGAGAAAGCTAAACGTCACGAAGCGTGGCTGATGCTGGAAAAAGCTTACGAAGAAAACGAAACTGTTGTTGGTATCATCAACGGTAAAGTTAAAGGTGGTTTCACTGTTGAACTGAACGGCATTCGTGCGTTCTTACCGGGTTCACTGGTAGACGTTCGCCCAGTTCGCGATACAACTCATCTGGAAAACAAAGAGCTTGAGTTCAAAGTCATCAAATTAGACCAAAAACGTAACAACGTTGTTGTGTCTCGTCGTGCGGTTATCGAATCTGAGAACAGCGCAGAACGTGATCAACTGTTAGAAAACCTGCAAGAAGGCATGGAAGTTAAAGGTATCGTTAAGAACCTTACTGACTACGGTGCATTCGTTGATCTGGGCGGTGTTGACGGCTTACTGCACATCACTGATATGGCTTGGAAACGTGTTAAACACCCAAGCGAAATTGTCAATGTTGGCGACGAAATCACTGTTAAAGTCCTGAAATTCGACCGTGAGCGTACTCGCGTATCATTAGGTCTGAAACAACTGGGCGAAGATCCATGGGTAGCTATCGCTAAACGTTATCCAGAAGGTACTAAACTGACTGGTCGTGTAACTAACCTGACTGACTATGGTTGCTTCGTAGAAATCGAAGAAGGCGTTGAAGGTCTGGTACACGTTTCTGAAATGGATTGGACTAACAAAAACATTCACCCATCTAAAGTTGTTAATGTTGGTGATGTTGTTGAAGTTATGGTTCTTGACATCGATGAAGAACGTCGTCGTATTTCACTGGGTCTGAAACAGTGTAAAGCAAATCCATGGCAGCAATTCGCAGAAACTCACAACAAAAACGACCGTGTTGAAGGTAAAATCAAGTCTATCACTGACTTCGGTATCTTCATCGGCTTAGACGGTGGTATTGACGGTCTGGTTCACTTATCTGACATTTCTTGGAATGTTGCAGGTGAAGAAGCTGTTCGTGAGTACAAAAAAGGCGACGAAATCGCTGCAGTAGTACTGCAAGTTGACGCTGAGCGTGAGCGTATCTCTCTGGGCGTTAAACAATTATCAGAAGATCCATTCAATAATTACCTGTCTGCTCACAAAAAAGGTGCTATTGTTTCTGGTAAAGTAACTGCTGTTGATGCTAAAGGCGCAACTGTAGAATTAGCTGACGGCGTTGAAGGTTACCTACGTGCTTCAGAAGCTTCACGTGACCGCGTTGAAGATGCAACTCTGGTTCTGAATGTTGGCGATGCTGTAGAAGCTAAATACACTGGTGTTGACCGTAAAAACCGCGTTATCAACCTGTCTGTTCGTGCTAAAGACGAAGCAGATGAGAAAGACGCTATCGCTTCTGTAAACAACAAAGAAGAAGCTGGTTTTTCAAACAACGCTATGGCTGAAGCTTTCAAAGCAGCTAAAGGCGAATAATTTAAGTTATTAACGGAAGGCAACGAGAGTCGTTGCCTATTTATCGGTAGTCTAGGGAGGTAATATGACCAAGTCTGAGTTAATCGAGAGACTTGCAGGCCTACAATCTCATCTTTCGGCTAAGACGGTTGAAGAAGCTGTAAAAGAAATGCTTGATCATATGGCTGATACTTTGGCTGATGGTGAGCGTATCGAAGTCCGCGGATTCGGCAGTTTTTCTCTACACTACCGTGCGCCGCGTACGGGTCGTAACCCGAAAACTGGTGATAAGGTAGAGCTGGAAGGTAAATACGTTCCACACTTTAAGCCAGGTAAAGAGTTACGTGACCGTGTAAATATTTATACGGAATAATAGTTTCCTATCAAATAGGCATAAAGTTAGTAAACTTTTTCAAAAACGGTGCTTCGGTGCCGTTTTTTATTGGTTATCGGTTGGTATTAAGTTACGTTCTATTCTCTATTCTCTATTCTCTATTCTCTATTCTCTATTCTCTATTCTCTATTCTCTATTCTCTATATTCTTTATCACTTCTCTATATTCTCTTTATTAGCGATTGTTGTAAGACATTGGGCTTACCTTACGTGATCTTTATCTATTTGGCTTGAGTTAATTTTGATATTTGCCGTTATTCCATCACTTTTTAGAACAACTTCGCAAAAAATAGTGTATGCGCTTAAAACGAAAGTTTTTATTAAAAGAGAGTTCGAAAAAAATACGATTTTAACTATCTTAGATAACAATTTAACAGCATGATATTACAAGGAAAAATTAATTATATGGATGTAAAATATGATTTTATTAGCCAAGATAAAATATATTTATAGAAATAAAATAGCGTTAATAAAATGGCATTATCTATATGCTAAATATATTGCAATGCTAGGGCTAAAACCTCTTAATATAGATTATCTTGCCGTTATCATTATATTAAGTTGCTTACCTTTACTTATTCAACGTGAAACACTGAGTTTATCTCTGAGCTATACACTGATTATCGTAGGGATATTGTTATATTTAATTCCTTTTTCATACTTACGTTTTTTGTTGCTATTACTCTTTTTTTGGTGCTATGCAAACAGTACTGCCTCCTCTTTAATGGTCAAAACCTCTCAACTTGCTGACACCATTGCCACAATAGAAAGCGCAATTCTAGAATATCGTCGCTTGCCGGATAGCAATATAATGATTAAAGTTGCTATTCCTAAACAGCATCTCTTTTCTGCTAAACTCTATGCCAATATATATTGGCGTCATCCACCTAAAAATGTCGTAGTCGGGCAAACATGGCTGTTTAAAATTCACTTTCGTGCAGTACATAGTTATTTAAATGAGGGAGGATTTGATAGCCAAAAATATGCAGTTTCAGTAAGAGAAACATTGTCAGGAAAAATATTATCAGCCACATTAACGAATTCTCACCTTCCTATTTATACTCAATTTATTCACTATCTTTCATCTTATTGGCAAGCCACAAAAAATAGTGGTGAAATCACAGCATTAGTGTTAGGTGATAAACGAGGTATTTCTGCCAAAAATAAAATACTTTATATGAAAACAGGTATTTCGCACCTTATTGTGATTTCAGGGCTGCATATTGGCCTTGCTGCTCTGTTTGGTTGGCTGATGGCGAGAGGAGTACAATATCTTTTCCCAACGCAATGGATTAACCCACAATTTCCTTTGGTTATTAGTTTAGGTTGTGGTGTTTTTTATGCGGCTTTATCAGGATGGGGGACCCCCGCAACAAGAGCGATAATAGGCCTAACTATTTGGGTTTTACTCCATTGGCGTAGTGGGCTTTTTTTACCTTGGCAGTGGGCGATTTGGAGTGCAGCAGTGATTTTATTGCTTGATCCGCTCGCCATATTATCCGCTAGTTTTTGGTTATCCTTTTCTGCGGTATTTGCCATCATTGTTTGGTATTGGCTCTATCCATTAAATAAAAGATTTAGCCAGCAAAAACGTTGGTTTGTTATTAGACTCATTCATTTGCAACTAGGACTATTGATCATCTTATTACCCTTTCAATACTACTTATTTGGTGGTGGTAATCTTTTTAGCTTGCTTGTTAATTTATGGGCTGTGCCTATTATTTCGTTTATTACCGTACCACTTATTATGTGTGGGCTATTTACTGCCTTTTTACCTGTTCTACAACCTATTATTTGGTCATGGGTTGATCAGTCTATCAATTGGGCATTTTTCTGTGCGCCTTATTTTCTTGCGTATTGGCAACCCTGTGGCGCTGTCCCTTGGTTATTTGCATTAAGCGGTATTATAACTCTTTTAGTTATTAAAATGAGCTGGTGGCGTCATCATGTGATTATTTTGATCACTATTGCTACTTTTTTATATTGTGAACTGTCTTTCTCTAAACGTTATGATTGGCGAATAACCATGTTAGATGTTGGACATGGTTTAGCTATTATTCTTGAAAAAGAGGGAGAAGCGGTTATCTATGACACAGGGATACGCTGGAAAAGTGGTGGCACTATTGCTAAAAATGTCATTATTCCCTATCTAACGCATCATCGATTACAGCCTGTTGCCATGATAATTAGCCATGATCACCTTGATCATACCGGTGGTATTGACGACTTATTACGTGCTTATCCCAAGTTAACTATCCGTAGTAGCTTTGACAATCCCCAACATTTACCGTGTTTACAAGGGGGAGTATGGCAATGGAAAGACCTTACTTTCAACGCGCTCTGGCCGCTGACATTATCTCGCTCACCTAAAAATAATGATTCTTGTGTGATTTCATTAACGGATGGTAACAGTGTTATTTTATTAACAGGTGATCTGGAAAAAGAGGGGGAAGCGCAACTACTGAGAAGGAAAAAAGCCTATTTAAAAGCGGATATTTTACAAGTTCCTCATCATGGTAGCCAAACATCATCCACATTGGCGTTTATTCAAGCAATATCACCAAAATATGCACTAGTTTCTGCTGCACGTTATAGCCCTTGGCGTTTACCTTCTGATAAAGTACATAACCGTTATAAAAAAGAGGCCATTGATTGGCTAACAACATCGATAAATGGGCAAATTTCTATCGAGTTTAAACACGGAAAGATTGATGTAGTCACCTATAGACGAGATATTTTACCTCGTTGGTATCATCAGTGGTTTGGTGTTTTGACGTTTCCCGAGTAGAATAGCCCGCTATTTATTAAAAGTTTGGTAATATATATGAATGATATAGACCTATCAACGTGGCAAACATTTCGACGCTTATGGCCGATGATTCGGATCTTTAAAGCGGGGTTGTTTGCTGCAGCAGGCGCATTAATCATAAATGCGGGTGTTGATGCATTTATGATCTCTTTATTGAAACCTCTGCTTGATGAAGGCTTCGGTAAAGCAAGTAATGATGTATTAAAATGGATGCCTTTAGCCGTTATTGGCCTGATAGTTCTGCGTGGTATATCTAACTTTATTTCTAGTTACTGCCTTTCTTGGGTATCAGGAAAAGTCGTGATGAATATGCGCCGTCGGCTGTTTTCTCATATTATGGGAATGCCGGTGAGCTTTTTTGATCAGCAATCTACAGGTACGTTATTATCACGTATTACCTATGATTCAGAACAGGTCGCTTCATCTTCATCAGGGGCTTTGATCACTGTTGTCCGTGAAGGGGCTTATATCATCGGCTTATTTGGCTTGATGTTCTACTATAGCTGGCAGTTATCACTTATCTTGATTGTGATCGCACCTATTGTGGCGGTGGTGATCAGAATGGTATCAACACGCTTTAGAACCATCAGTAAGCGTATCCAAAATAGTATGGGGCAGGTGACAACAAGTGCTGAACAAATGCTTAAAGGCCATAAAGAAGTCTTAATTTTTAATGGTCAAGAAGTTGAGAATAAACGCTTTAATCATGTTAGTAACCATATTCGTCGCCAAGGTATGCGTATGGTGGTGGCATCTTCTATATCAGATCCCATTATCCAGCTTATTGCTTCTTTTGCTTTAGCCTTTGTTTTATATGCAGCCAGTTTTCCTGAGATTATGGATACCCTGACTGCAGGGACAATTACGGTGGTCTTCTCTTCGATGGTCGCTTTAATGCGCCCATTAAAATCATTAACTAACGTTAATGCTCAATTCCAACGAGGCATGGCTGCTTGCCAAACATTATTTGCTATCCTTGATATGGAACAAGAGAAAGATACCGGCACCCTTGAGCTGAAAAAACCAACAGGTGATATTGAGTTCCGTAATGTCACTTTCCAATATATCACCAAAGATACACCTGCTTTGAAAAATCTGTCCTTCACTATTCCTGAAGGGAAAACAGTGGCACTAGTAGGGCGTTCAGGCTCAGGTAAATCTACTATTGCAAACCTCCTCACTCGTTTTTATGACGTTAACGAAGGGGAGATTTTGATCAATGGTCACGATATTCGTAATTACACATTAAGATCACTACGTAATCAGGTTGCGTTAGTTTCACAAAATGTGCATCTGTTTAATGAAACGGTAGCAAACAATATTGTTTATGCTTGTGAAGACCAATATACCCGTGAGGATATCGAGAAAGCGGCTAAAATGGCCCATGCTATGGACTTTATCCAAAAATTAGATAATGGTCTCGATACTGAAATTGGTGAAAATGGCGTGTTGTTATCAGGTGGTCAGCGTCAACGTATTGCCATTGCAAGGGCACTATTGCGTGATGCGCCTATTCTTATCTTAGATGAGGCAACTTCAGCATTAGATACTGAGTCAGAGCGGGCAATTCAAGCTGCACTTGATGAACTGCAAAAAAATAGAACATCATTAGTGATTGCTCACCGTCTATCAACCATTGAAAAAGCAGATGAAATTTTAGTGATTGAAGATGGGGAAATTGTTGAACGTGGTGCTCATCTTGATTTAATTGAGCGAAAAGGCGTTTATGCTCAGCTACACAGGATGCAATTTGGCAAATGATTGAGCGGATTTGGTCTGGTAAATCGTGGTGTTACCTTCTTTTATTGCCTTTTTCATGGCTCTATGGGGCGATCAGCCTTTTTAGGCGTTTTGCCTATAAACAAGGCTGGTTGTCCTCATGGAAATCCCCCGTACCTGTTGTTGTTGTGGGTAACTTAACGGCGGGAGGTAATGGTAAAACACCAGTGGTGATTTGGCTTGTTGAGCAATTAAAAGCACAAGGCTTTAAACCTGCGGTTGTTTCTCGTGGTTATGGCGGGAAATCAGACCAATATCCTTTATTATTGTCGCCAGAAACACAGCCGGCCGTCGCAGGAGATGAACCGGTTTTAATTTATCATCGCACTGGCGTACCTGTTGCCGTTGCTCCTTCTCGCAGTGATGCGGTCAAAGCGCTATTAGCGCAATATGATCTTGATATTATTATTACTGATGATGGATTACAGCATTATGCCCTACAGCGAGATTATGAAATCGTTGTTATTGATGGACAACGGCGTTTTGGTAATGGCTGGTGGTTGCCCGCAGGGCCGATGAGAGAGCGCGCTCATCGTCTTGATTCTGTTGATGCGGTTATTGTCAATGGTGGTGATTGTCAAGCGAATGAAATAGCGATGAGTTTAGAGGGAGAAATCGCGGTAAATCTAAAGACAGGTGAGAAAAAAGCTATTACTGAGTTGGGTAATGCAGTTGCTATGGCAGGGATTGGTCATCCTCCTCGTTTCTTTAATTCCTTGCAAGATAAAGGGGTTAAGTTAATTGCGACTAAAGCCTTTAATGATCATAGTGAATATACCCTACAAGAGTTACAAATACTGACGCCTCACCAAGAGCCGCTGATTATGACAGAAAAAGACGCAGTTAAATGCCAGCATTTTGCGCAAAACAACTGGTGGTATTTGCCTGTCAGTGCGGTATTGGAAGATCTATCTGTGCTAAATCAAGTCAGCCAATTAGTGACAACGCGAAAAAAACTTGTATATGATCTGAAACAATGATATTTATAATGGAAATCAGGATAGCGTTACATAAAGATTACCTACCCACTAATCGCATACCGCTTTTGTCGTAGTTCAATTTAACTCGCTAATACCCTATCTACTCAAAAGCCTTGTGTGGAGAGTTTTTAGATCTTTATTGTAGAGTTAATATTGTTATGCTGTGGATATTATTCATGCTTGATAGTTAAAATGCTTTCGAATAGAAATTACTTTATCATTTATATCAAGCAAGTTTATTGATAGGTACAGGCTACAATATAGAATATGTCATATATTTGTCATGAATATTTTGTAGTTTAGTGTCTGTTCAATAAATAGTTATCTAATTTAGCTATCACGATTTTGAACATTTATATTGAATAATAAAATGCACTACTTAAATTAATGTGTTCAGAATTTAATGGGGTTTTATATAAGAAGACTTAATAAAAAGTAGAATGCATGTGTATAGAAGATAAAAACTATACAAAGAACAAAAGGAGTTTATCTATCATGACATTACAATTAAGAATGGGTCGCGTAAAATGGTTTGACAATAATAAAGGATATGGTCTTATTGTTGCAAAAGATCTTGAACAAGATATTTACGTCAATAAAAAAGCGATTGCCAATACAAAAAATAAAGCACTAACCGAAGGCCAAGACGTTGAGTTTTCTGTTATCAAAACAGCAGCAGGTCTAGAAGCCGCTGATGTTATCGGGTTCTAAATAGTCGACACCTATAATAAATAGGCAAGATCATGTTTTAACCTATTGATTTAATTAAAATCTATCATTACGTTGATGCAAAAAGGATAAAATAAGACGTTATCACTGATTGCTCAAGGTAATATAAAATGGTTGCCACGTTAATTAGAATGCAATAAAGATAATAAAAAGGTTAAATTATTATCAATAAAAGCGGAATGTAATTCTTTATTAATGATGTTGCAGACAAAACGATAAAAGGCCACATTATTGTGGCTTTTTTGTTGCTTATAGTGAAAAAGAAAATAGTAAATTTATTAATAGAGAAAATATTTAGCGAATAATTACCAAACCCGCGGTGTAGAGTATTAACGCTGATCCTTCCTTATGATATCCTTTTATCCTATAACATGATTAACCCTTGTGAGGGACAAAATGGATCACCGCTTACTCGAAATTATTGCTTGCCCAGTTTGCCATGGCAAACTTATCTTTGATAAAGAAAATTCAGAGCTTATCTGCAAAATTGATCATCTCGCTTATCCTGTTCGTGACAATATTCCGGTTCTACTAGAGAATGAAGCCAGAGAGTTGTCATTAGAAGAGGAAAAATAACCTAATGTTTACGGTCATTATCCCAGGTCGATATGCGTCGACTCGGTTACCCGGTAAGCCACTTGCTGATATTCATGGCAAACCGATGATTGTTCGTGTTATGGAACAAGCAAAGCGTTCAGGTGCTAAACGTGTCATTGTTGCAACTGATAACTTAGATGTGGTTCGCGCTGTTGAACAAGCGGGTGGAGAAGCGTGTATGACCCGTGAAGACCACCATTCAGGTACAGAGCGTTTAGCTGAGGTTATCGAAAAATATCAATTCGCAGATGATGAGATAATCGTTAATGTACAAGGCGATGAACCACTCATTCCACCCGCAATTATTACGCAAGTGGCAGAAAATTTAGCTAATTGTGGTGCAGGTATGGCAACTCTTGCTGTGCCTATCGTCGACTCAAAAGAAGCCTTTAATCCTAACGCTGTAAAAGTGGTTATGGATGCGAAAGGTTTTGCACTGTACTTTTCTCGAGCCACTATTCCTTGGGAAAGAGATCGTTTTAATCTCTCTCATGATGAAATAGGCGAGCATTACTTACGTCATATCGGTATTTACGCTTATCGTGCAGGCTTTATTCGTCGTTATATTACTTGGGAGCCAAGCCCATTGGAGTCTATCGAAATGTTAGAGCAGCTGCGTGTATTGTGGTATGGCGAGAAAATCCATGTAGCAAAAGCGCTTGAAGTACCGGGTGTCGGGGTTGATACTCAAGATGACTTAATTGCCGCGAGAGCCGCTTTTCGGGCACTAAACCAAGAGTTCTAATATTTGCAGTATATTGCAAATTAATGTTTAACGGCACTGGTATTCAGTGCCGTTGTTGTTTTCTTCCATCGATAAAAAAGAGGATTGATTACTTTTTTACCTAATGATCTCATTCTTCATACGCTATTTTATGCCATTGTCAGCTTCATTTTTATTCTCAATAACCGCCTCTACACTAGATGGTTCGCTAGGTTTTATGGTTTGCCAAATCGAGCCGATAAATTCATACCATGCTCGCTCACTATGCTGAAAATAATACGCTGAAGGGGTATATTTTTCCCAAGGATGCAGAGGGGTAGTAATGGCTAGCTGATTAGCAGGTGCAACAATAGGGTGCATACCTCTAGCTAAAAAGAAACGTTCTGCCCGCGCTAAATGGTTTGCTGAGGTCACCAATAAAAAAGGTTGTTTACCGATAAGTTTATCCACTTCATACGCTTCTTCTTCGGTATCTTTAGGTTGGGAAAGGGCGATCGTTTTTTCTGCTGGAACACCTAATGATTGTGCAACTTGTGCAGCCACTTCGGCGCTACTTATTTTATTGACGCCGGCACCACCGGTAAAAATTAAGCTGGCATTAGGATAACGATAATAAAGCCTTACGCCTTCAGCAACACGAAATAAGCTATTATTTAGCAGGTTAGCACTAGGTGCCCATTCAGGGTTATAAGTAAAACCGCCCCCTAAAACGACAATGTAGTTAACATCTTGTGGTGAGTTTTCGCGTAATTCATAACGTGCTTGATACGCTTTTTCACTCGGCATCAATAGAGTATCTGCGACAGGTTGCATGCCTAACAGCGTAAGTAACACAATCACGATAGTGAGTACGCTTTTTCCTGTTTTTTGCCAACGAGTAAACCACAGTAAAATAAGCGCAAAAAAAGCAATTATTAATAACAGCGGTAGTGGCATGATTAGGCTACCAAGATATTTTTTGAGCAAAAACAGCATAAATCTTCCTAAGTTGAGTGAAATGTCAGCAACTGAGAGTAAAAATCTAGTGAAAACTAGGGGATTGATAAAGCATTGTGTCAAAATAGCGTATAAGTATAGTTTTTACTAAATGCTAACGAACAGAAATACTCACTAATTTAGAAATTGTAAAACGATAAACGTTTGAGCGTTAATTTTTTCATTAATAAGCGTTATATTTATACTGCGCTTTGCGAATAATCTGATTCATGGCTTATTTTGTGATTGAAAACAGCCAGTATCATCGAACACTGGTAAAATTGTTGTCTTTGTTTACCTTCAGTACAGTGTCTCATATTTTTGAATTTATCAGAATGCAAAGAGCGCAAGTAACAAGTTGTTATCATGAGGCGTTTTAATGTCAGACCGTAATTTTGACGATATTGCTGATAAATTCTCTCGCAATATCTATGGCACAACAAAAGGAAAAATCCGCCAAGCGGTGATTTGGGATGATTTACAACAATTATTAACTCAACTCCCTGATCGTCCGTTGCGTATTTTAGATGCGGGGGGTGGTGAAGGTTATTTTTCCAGACAACTGGCAAAATTAGGGCACCAGATAATTTTATGTGATCTATCACAAGAGATGCTTAACCGCGCACAAGAAGCGGCTATTGATGAAGGTGTTGTCAATCAAATGACGTTTATTTGTTGTGCAGCACAAGAGATAAACCAGCATCTAGATGATGGTGTTGACTTAATTCTATTCCATGCCGTATTAGAGTGGATCACAGATCAGAAAAACGCCATAAATGTACTTACCGATATGCTACTTCCTAATGGTATCCTATCGTTAATGTTTTACAATGCGAATGGCATTGTCATGAGAAATGCTATTTTGGGAAATTTCCATTTGGCAAATCCGGAAATACCACGCAGAAGAAAACGCTCATTATCCCCACAAAATCCGCTACAACCTGAGGATGTTTATCAATGGTTAGCGTCATTTTCAATGACGATTTTAGGAAAAACGGGAGTGCGTGTTTTTCATGACTATTTGCAAAGTCGTCAGTTGCAAAATAAAGATTTTCCAGCGTTGCTTGCCTTAGAGCAACGCTATTGTCGGCAAGAGCCCTATATCAGTCTGGGGCGTTACATTCATGTCATGGCACAAAAGTGTGTAAATTAAGGATGTACTATGAGTGATTTTACCCAGACCGTTCCTGAGTTAGTGTCTTGGGCGAGAAAAAATGATTTCTCTATTTCACTGCCACCGGAAAGATTAGCTTTTTTGATGGCAGTTGCTGTATTAAACAGCGAACGCCTTGATGGCGAGATGAGTGAAGGGGAGTTGATTGATGCCTTTCGAGAGGTGTGTAAAGGCTTTGATCAACCCGCAGAATCAATACAAGTTCGTGCTAATAATGCCATTAATGATATGGTCAAGCAGCGGCTTTTTAACCGTTTTACCAGTGAACTGGTAGAAGGTAATGCGATATATCGTTTAACGCCATTAGGTATTGGCATCAGTGATTACTACATTCGTCAACGTGAGTTTTCATCACTACGCTTGTCGATGCAATTGTCAATTGTGGCAAGTGAGTTAGATTCAGCGGCAAGTGCTGCAGAAGAAGGTGGTGATGCATACCATTGGCATCGTAATGTTTTTGCACCATTAAAATATTCGGTGGCTGAGATATTCGATAGCATCGATTTATCTCAACGCATTATGGATGAACAGCAAAATATCGTTAAAGAAGATATTGCTGCACTATTAAACCAAGATTGGCAAGCTGCCATTTCAAACTGTGAACAATTACTATCTGAAACCTCTGGGACATTAAGAGAGTTACAAGACACACTGGAAGCGGCAGGGGACAAATTACAAGCGAATCTATTACGTATTCAAGAAGCGAATATGAGTTCAGGCCATGTCGACCAAATAGATACTTTAGTTTTTGAGTTACAAAGCAAACTTGACCGTATTATTAGTTGGGGACAGCAATCTATCGATTTATGGATAGGTTACGATAGGCATGTGCATAAATTTATTCGCACGGCGATAGATATGGATAAAAACCGTATTTTTTCACGTCGCCTACGCCAATCCGTACAAAACTATTTCGACAGCCCATGGGCATTAACTTATGCTAATGCGGATAGGCTATTTGATATGCGTGATGAAGAGCTTGTGTTGCGAGATGAAGAAGTGACCGGGGAATTGCCTGAAGAGCTGGAATATCAAATGTTCAGTGAAGTAAATGAACAAATTGCTCAATGGGTTGAACAAGAGCTGGCTGCTTATAAATTAGAACAACGAGCGTTAGATCTCAGTTCAGTATTAGTTGAGTATCTTAATCGTTATCCACAACAGAAGCATTTTGATGTGGCACGGATTGTCATTGATCAAGCGGTACGATTAGGTGTCGCGCAAGCTGAACTTGCAGGATTGCCAGCAAAATGGGCAGAAATTAACGAATATGGAGCTAAGGTACAAGCGCATGTCATCGATACATACTGAACAATTTATACCAGCTAAATTAGCACAGGCATTAGCGAATTCACTTTTCCCTGAACTGGATAGTCAGCTACGTGCAGGTCGACATATTGGTATAGACTCACTAGATAACCATGCTTTTTTGATGGACTTTCAAGATGAGTTAACAGATTTTTATGCGCGTTATAATGTCGAATTAATTCGAGCACCTGAAGGCTTTTTTTACTTACGCCCCCGTTCAACGACGCTTATTCCTCGTTCAGTGCTTTCTGAAATGGATATGTTGGTCGGCAAAATTCTTTGTTATCTCTACCTTAGCCCTGAGCGATTAGCTAATCAGGGGATCTTCACTGTACAAGAATTATTTGATGAATTACGTACACTGGCTGATGAAAGCAAATTGTTACGCTTAGTTAATCAACGCTCAACAGGATCGGATTTAGACCTACAAAAACTGCAAGAGAAAATGAGAACGTCACTTAACCGACTACGTCGTTTAGGGATGATTTCGTTTTTACCCAATGATACGCAACGTTTTTCAATTACTGAATCGGTGTTTCGCTTTGGTGCTGATGTGCGTAGTGGTGACTCTCCTCTTGAAGCGCAAATGCGTATGATCCGCGATGGTGAGGCTATGCCACTAGAGCAAGATAGCGAGCCAAGTGATGACGATGAACAGGAAGATGAGCAATTAGAGTCCAGTGAAGATGATGATGCAGAGGAAGAAAATAAATGATTGAACGAGGAAAATTTCGCTCATTAACATTGATCAACTGGAATGGGTTTTTTGCTCGTACTTTTGATTTAGATGAATTAGTCACGACTTTATCCGGTGGTAACGGAGCGGGTAAATCCACCACCATGGCGGCTTTTATTACCGCGATGATCCCCGATCTGACTTTACTTCATTTTAGAAATACCACTGAAGCCGGTTCAACCAGTGGCTCTCGTGATAAAGGATTATATGGGAAATTACGCCCGGGAGTTTGTTACGCTGTTTTAGATGTGATTAATTCCCGCCATTTACGAGCTGTCGTTGGCGTACGCTTACAACAAGTTGCCGGACGAGATAAAAAGGTTGATATCAAACCTTTTATGATCCAAGGGCTACCTATTGCTGAAAATCCAACAGAAATTTTGACGCAAGCTGTCGATGGACGCCAAGCACGTGTTCTACCACTTAATGAATTAAAAGAAAAAGTAGAAGCAATAGAAGGCGTTGTTTTTAGACAATTTAACTCGATTACTGATTTCCACTCTGTACTCTTTGATTTAGGGGTTATTCCGAAACGTTTACGCTCAGCAAGCGATCGGGCAAAATTCTATCGTCTTATTGAAGCTTCATTATATGGTGGTATTTCAAGTGCCATCACTCGCTCTTTACGCGACTATTTATTACCTGAAAATAGCGGAGTAAGAAAAGCCTTCCAAGATATGGAAGGGGCATTACGTGAAAACCGGATGACCTTAGAAGCTATTCGGGTCACTCAATCCGATCGTGATCTGTTTAAACATTTAGTTACCGAAGCGACCTCTTATGTTGCAGCGGACTATATGCGTCATGCTAATGAAAGACGAGTACACCTTGATCAGGCTCTATCTTTACGTAAAGAGTTGTGGGATCAGCGTAAAGCGATTAACAATGAAGCTTATCGCTTTATTGAAATGGGCAAAGAGTTAGAAGAGCAACAAGCGTTATCGGCTGATTTGGAAACAGATTATCAAGCCGCCAGTGATAGACTTAATCTTGTACAAAATGCGGTACGCCAACAAGAAAAAATCGATCGCTATGTTGCGGATGTTGAAGAAATCACATTCCGTTTAGAAGAGCAAAGTGAAGTTGTTGAAGAAGCAACATCAAAAAAAGAAGAGTTGGAAGCGCGAGTTGGATCTGCGGAAGAAGAAGTTGATGAACTGAAAAGTCAATTGGCAGATTATCAACAAGCGTTAGATGTTCAACAAACCCGAGCTATTCAATATCGTCAGGCGGTACAAGCATTAGAGCGTGCGAAAGCACAATGTGGCATTGATGATTTAGATGAAACCAATGCCGAGCTATGGGCTGAACGTATTCAAGCAAAAATTCAATCCATCACGCATTCATTACTTTCTATGGAGCAGAAACTCGGTGTTTCTGATGCGGCCAAAACGCAATTTGATCAAGCCTATAAATTGATCACTTCGATTGTTGGGGAAGTTGAGCGTCAAAATGCGTGGAGTGCGGCTAAAAGCGCATTACGTGAATGGTCATCACATCGTCATCAAGCCGATCGTGTTCACCCTATTCGGATGCAATTAGCTGAATTAGAGCAACGTTTACAGCAAAGAAATAATGCTGAACGTCAACTTGCAGAGTTTAATAAACAGTATGGCAAAAATGTTGAGCCTGATGATCTATTTACTCTACAAGAAGAACTAGAAGCAAAGATTGAAGAGCTGAGCGATTATGTTAGTGATTCTGGCGAACAGCGTATGCAAATGCGCCAAGAGCTTGATCAACTAAAACAACAAATTGAAAAATTAAGAAAACAAGCGCCAGTTTGGTTTGCTGCACAAGATGCTTTAACGCAACTGTGTGAACAAACGCATCAATCTTTTGAAACAAGCAATCAAGTTACTGAATATATGCAACAGTTACTTGAGAAAGAGCGTGAAGCCACGGTTTTGCGTGATGAAACCGCTGCTCGCAAACAGCAAATTGAAGCTCAAATTGAACGATTAAGTCAGCCTAGTGGGGCTGAAGATAGTCGATTAATTACTTTAGCAGAACGCTTTAACGGGGTTTTATTATCGGAGATTTACGATGATATCACCTTAGATGATGCGCCTTATTTCTCAGCATTATATGGACCTGCGCGCCATGCGATTGTGGTACAAGATCTCAGTGCGATCGAAGAGCAGTTAGCTTCTTTAGAAGATTGTCCGGAAGATCTCTATTTTATTGAAGGTGATCCACAATCCTTTGATGATAGCGTGTTTAATGCCCAAGAGATGGAAAAAGCGGTACTTATTAAAAGTTCAGATAGGCAGTGGCGCTATTCACGTTATCCAGAAATTCCATTATTTGGCCGAGCAGCACGAGAAAACCAGCTAGAAATATTATCCCGTCAACGAGATGAGCTGTCAGAGCTGTATGCTACACAGGCCTTTGATGTGCAGAAAATTCAACGTGCACACCATGCATTTAGCCAATTTGTTGGGCAACATATTTCAGTGGCATTTGATGCCGATCCTGAAGAAGATATTCGCCAATTAAATCAACGTCGTAATGAATTAGAGCGCGAGTTATCACAATATGAAGAGGGCACTCAGCAACAACGTCAGCATTATGCGCAAGCCAAAGAGTCGCTCAATTTATTAAATAAACTCATTCCTCAAGTCAATTTATTATTGGACGAAACATTAATTGATCGTGTTGAGGAGCTACGTGAAGAGCTTTATAACGCAGAAGAGTCGATGCGTTATTTACAGCGTCATGAGAAAGCATTAACTGCGTTAGAGCCTATAGCCTCGATTTTACAAAGCGATCCACAAGAGCATGATCAATTAACACAAGATTATCAATACGCAAAAGAAGAGCAGCAACGTTATCAACAACAAGCATTTTTGCTGGTGGAAGTGGTTCAGCGTCGTCCACATTTTAGTTATAGCGATGCGGTTGAAATTGTCAGTGAAAATAACGATCTTAATGAAAAATTACGTCGTCGTTTAGAAATGGCTGAAACAGAGCGAGCGACAGCGAGAGAGTTATATCGTCAACAGCAGGCACAATGTGATCAGTTTAATCAAGTACTAGCCTCACTAAAAAGTTCTTTTGATACCAAATCAGAACTATTAAGAGAGCTTGAGCAAGAGATGAAAGAGACTGGCTTGCAAATTGATGCGGGTGCAGAAGCGCGAGCCAAAGAGTTACGTGATCAACGTTATGCTGCGGTGAGTGCTAACCGTACGCGTATTAGCCAACTTGAGCGTGATATTGCGCTTAGTGAAGCTGAACGTGAAAATATGGCGAAGAAAATTCGCAAATTAGAACGTGATTATGGCCAAATGCGTGAACACGTCGTCAGCGCTAAAGCCAGTTGGTGTGCTGTTATGCGCTTAGTGAAAGAAAATGGTATGGAGCGCCGTTTACATCGTCGTGACTTTGCCTATCTTTCAGCGGATGAGTTACGTTCAATGTCGGATAAGGCGCTAGGTGCGTTACGTCAGGCTGTGGCGGATAATGAATATTTACGGGATGCATTACGTCGCTCTGAAGACGCAAAATACCCTGATCGTAAAGTCCAATTCTTTATTGCGGTTTACCAACATTTAAGAGAACGCATTCGACAAGATATTATCAAAACCGATGATCCGGTTGATGCTATCGAACAGATGGAAATTGAATTAGCTCGCTTAACCGAAGAGCTAACCAGTCGTGAACAAAAACTGGCGATCAGCTCTCGCAGTGTGGCAAATATTATTCGTAAAACTATCCAACGTGAACAAAATCGCATTCGCATGCTAAATCAGGGCTTACAAGCGGTTTCCTTTGGTCAGGTTCGTGGTGTACGGTTAAACGTTAATATTCGTGAAAGCCATCAAATCTTACTGGATGTATTATCGGAAGAAGAAGATAGCCAATATCAAGATCTGTTTAAAAACCAAAACCTAACCTTCTCTGAAGCGATGGCAAAACTGTATCAACGCTTAAATCCACAGGCTGATTTTGGTCAGCGTATGCCACAAACGGTGGGTGAAGAGCTACTTGATTACCGTAACTATCTTGAGATGGAAGTTGAAGTTAATCGTGGGCCAGAAGGTTGGTTAAAAGCAGAAAGTGGTGCGCTATCAACGGGTGAAGCCATTGGTACAGGTATGTCTATCTTAGTGATGGTGGTTCAAAGTTGGGAAGAAGAATCACGACGCTTAAGAGGAAAAGATATTTCGCCTTGTCGTTTGCTCTTCCTTGATGAAGCGGCACGTTTAGATGCGAAATCTATCGCAACCCTGTTTGAACTGTGTGAACGACTTGATATGCAACTTATCATTGCTGCACCAGAAAATATTAGTCCAGAAAAAGGCACAACTTATAAATTAGTGCGTAAAGTATTTAATGGAAGCGAGCATGTTCATGTGGTCGGATTAAAAGGCTTTGGGCAACAAAGTGAAAAAGATAAACATTTATCCGAAAATATTGCAGATAGTTGATGAAGGATCATGATGAGTAAGTGAATAACCTTATAATATAACTTATTGTTTTCATTATTTTATATTTTGGTTATTCATGAGTGTTAATGGCATTTAGTATTTTTATCACCGTTATTAGTACAAATCAGTGTACAAATTTTATAGCGTGACCCCTCAATAAAAAGGGAAATACTAAATGCCTCTCATCAATTTATATCGATGTTAAAATAATCAATAAAAGTGGAAACAGAGGATAGCGACAGGTTTGAGTGGAACAAAAACATGTGCTTTAAGTCCCATTGATTATTTACATCCCTCATCGCAGTATTGCTGTATTTCATTGAGTAATCTGCCTACATGGAAGCCATCACATACGGCATGATGCACTTGAATTGCTAGTGGCATCAGAACTTTATCTCCTTGCGTATAATATTTACCTATTGTAAATACAGGGGCAAAGAAATTGTTTATATTCGCCACATTCAAGTTAAAACTGGTGAAACTTACCCAAGGATTTGCTGACACAAAAAACATATTTTCGATAAATTCTTTTGGAAAATAGGCTAGATCGTCACCGTATTGTGCTATATCTTCTGAATAAGTTTTCAAAAAATGATTGATATCTTTGTGGTAGTAACTCCATAAAGATGAAAATGTTTCGGTCTGTTCATGAAAGATAGTGTACCCAGGGTTAACACTATCCCATATCACTAATTCCCCGTCTTTCATTGCCATGCGGAATTCTGCATGTTTATTTACCAATAGGCTAATGATGTATATAAATGTCGGATAGAATTTGTACCCATTTTGCTTTACGGTTTTTAATAATGAAGTAATATCCAGTTGAACGGTCTGGCTAAAGGTGCATTGAGCAAAAGACTGAAATACTTCAAAGTGTTCTTTTCGTCCCCATTGGGATAGATCAACAACAGTATATCCCACGCGCTTTGTGTCCATATTAGCTTTCCTATTTTCTAATCCAAATTTAAATTAATTGTATATTACTTATAAATTATTAAAACAATTTCGAACCTCTATCTGTAGATAAACCCATAACCTATGATAGTAATAGGTTTTTCTTGGCTAATTTTAAAATGTTTATTTTTTACCAAAAAATGTTTCAAAAATAACAGAGTCATTGATGTGTTCATTTGGGAACGACTTAGATAATAACGGCGCTATCTGCTTTCGTAGATAGTGCTTTCTTTTTTCAAAGTGTTAGATAGATCAAAAAATGAAAGTAAACTAACAAAAGAGTACCAGCCTAAATAAAATAACGTGCGCTATATCTCATTTAAATGTAATTATGATGTTTATTATTATCACCTTCTGTGATTAATATAAAAATTAAAGGAAAGAGAATGCGTAAAGTCACACTTACTCTTAGTGCAATTGCGTTGGCGTTAAGTTTAAATGGCGCAGCAATGGCAAAAGTTCATATGCCAGAAGTTGTTAGCCCAGGGGTTACTGTTACTGAACTTGCACATCAGCAACCAATTAAATGGGTTTCTGTTGCAGAAATTGAAAAAAGCTTAGAAGGCCAAGCACCAATGGCGGTAGGTTTTGATATTGATGACACCGTTCTGTTCTCAAGCCCAGGCTTTTATCGTGGTAAACTGGAATATTCTCCTAACGATTTCAGTTATCTGAAAAACCCAGAATTCTGGGAAAAAATGAACAACGAATGGGATAAATTCAGTATGCCTAAACAAGTCGGTATCGATCTTGTTCAGATGCACTTAAAACGTGGTGATACTGTTTATTTCATTACCGGTCGTACACAGACTAAAACAGAGACTGTGACTAAATATGTTCAAGAAGGTTTAAATATTCCTGCAGATAAAATGCAACCTGTTATTTTTGCCGGTGACCAACCTGGCGCAAATAACAAAGTAAGCTGGATGCGCGATCACAAACTGAAAATTTACTACGGTGATGCAGATGCTGATATCGCAGCAGCAGATGAGCTAAATATCCGTGGGATCCGTATCTTACGTGCTGCTAACTCTTCTTACCAGCCGTTACCTAAAGCGGGACAATTTGGTGAAGAAGTGGTTATCAATTCAGAGTACTAATCTGTCTCTGTGCTGTTGACCTTTATTTGTTAGGCGTAGGAAACTACGCCTTTTTTATTTTGGGTTTCTTTATAAAACAAAATAGAACCATATGATAGATTAAATCTATATACTTTCTATTTGAATATTTATTGTGCACGGTATTGTGAGTATTTAGTATTTATACTCTTATTTAATATAAAAAGTGTATTAAGCATCTTTTTATGATGATTTAAGTGCCTATTGTTGAAAAGATTTTATAAAACTTTACAAATATTAGTTTATTCCTATAAAACTCTTTGTCTAACTCATCTAATATTTTACGATAGCAAAATAATAACAAGGGATGAGGCACTGAGGACTATGGCGCAACAAGCAATTAAAAGAGCAATAACATATTCGGTCGTAATAGGTACACTTCTCTCAGGGCATAATGTTATTGCCTCAGAAAGTGAAACGCCACTGCTATTAACATCAGAAACACCTGCATTAGTACCCGCATTCACAGAAGACGTGGCAACACAAGATACATTAAATTCACCATCAGTGAGTAAGCAGGAAGTTAGCACTAAACTACAATCTTGGTTACCAAGCGAATATAAACCACTTTACTTTAAGCAACTCGTGGATGTTTATCAAAGCAATGATTTAGCACTGATTTGGCAAGATGAACAAATTACAAAACAACTAGAGCAGCAACTGGCAGAGGTTGCCTTAACTGGAATTCAACCACAATTTGGACGTTGGTTAACGCTATTAGAAACAGCACAATTAACGCCAGAAGCACGAGATATTATTTTATCTGACGCTTTTTTAGGTTATATCAGCTTTGTTGAACAGATTAATCAATCAGGAACAACACTGTTATATCGCGCTGCGATACAAGCATTACCGGCACCGACTGTGCAAGCTGTCGAGCATTTCCAACTCAATCTACAACAAAATACCTTAGGGCGCTTTGTCGTCTCCTTTGCACCCTCACACCCTTACTATCCATTAATGAAAGAGGAAGTGCGCAAACAGCTTCATCAAGAGGTTATTTGGCCCGTCATGGAAGGGAAAAATTCATTAAAGCCAAACCAATCGGCAGAAGAAGTTATTGCATTAAGACAAATATTGCGTAACTTAAATTTACTGCCTCAATTGGCTGAAAATGAGCAAGAAGTAGCAACAACGATTTATGATGAGCCTTTAATTGCTGCTGTAAAATCGTTTCAAGCGGCCCATGGATTAGAAACTGACGGTATTATTGGTAGACAGACGCGTAATTGGTTAAATATGACACCAATACAGCGTGCTGGAATTATGGCATTAAATATACAGCGGTTACGTTTAACCCCACCTATTGGTGACACTGGAATTTGGGTCAATATTCCTGATTACTCCCTCTATTTTTATGCTAATAATCAACTGATTTTAGATTCAAAAGTGATTGTTGGTCGACCAGATAGAAAAACCCCCATTATGAGTAGTGCGCTTAATAATGTTGTGGTTAATCCGCCTTGGAATGTACCTACGAGTATGACGCGTAAAGATATAGTTCCAAAAGGAAAGGCTGATCCTAGTTATTTTAGCCGTAAAGGTTATACGATTTATTCAGGGTGGGGGAATGACGCCTATCCAATTAATCCTTACGATATAGATTGGGAAAACATCTCTGCGGCTAATTTTCCATATCGCATTTGGCAAGCCCCTGGGCCAACTAACTCCCTAGGCCGATATAAATTTAATATGCCAAACTCTGAAGCGATTTATCTGCATGACACACCAAACCACAATTTATTTACTAAAAATATGCGAGCAATTAGTTCAGGTTGTATTCGTGTGAATAAAGCGGCGCAATTAGCGACGATATTATTAGGTGATGCAGGATGGAAACAAGATAGAATTGATGCAGCCTTAAAACGAGGTTCAACACAATATGCACCAATTCCAGAACGTATCCCTGTCTATTTATATTATCAAACAGCTTGGGTAGCAGAAGAAAATGCCCCTCAATATCGAGCAGATATTTATAATTATGACCAAAGCATTAATAATGCAACCTCTTTTTTAGAGAATATTAAGAAATATTTGTAATAGAATAGATGGCTAACAACAATAAAGAGTAAGCATTATGCTTGCTCTTTATTTTTTATAAAAATCAGTGAGATAAAATAATTTCATTCAGTTTTATTAA
>NZ_CAWPAV010000034.1:0-16102 GCF_963885725.1 Proteus sp. G4380 | reverse complement strand
CTTTGCCAGTGTTTGTGCTGATTTTGATGTTGAACTGGTTGAAATGGATGGGGAACGGGATCAGGTTCATTTATTGATTAATTACCCGCCAAAACTGGCGATATCTAATCTGGTTAACAGCCTTAAAGGGGTATCGAGTCGATTACTTCGACGTGATCGTCCTGATATTGCCCAACGTGATTACTACAAGGGGGTTCTTTGGTCGCCGAGTTATTTCGCGGGGAGTTGTGGTGGCGCACCAATATCCATTATCCGCCAGTACATTGAGCAACAGGAAACACCGAGTTAGTTAAAAAACCGCGCCTTATATCCCCGACCTGAAGGACGGGGTTTTACGGTGCTTTGGATAACAATAGCAATAACTTACTAACAAAAAAGCATACATTAAGTTGTGATCATGAATTTTTGGCTATTTTTACTCCATTATAGGTAAGAACGACTATAATTTAACTTAAAAAATAAATTTCAGTTATGAACATCTCGGGGACAATGTTGCCCGTTCCCCTATCGCAAAAACAAAGTCTGCTTATTGATATTATGTTAATCACAGCATTTTCTACTGTGTAGCATAGTGCTCAATAGTTATTCACTACTGAAATAACCATAGTTAGCATTTTTTATTTTATCTGAGTTTTACTTGGGTCAATATGAGGGATACTCGTCTTAGCGATTGCTCTCTAATTTAAAAAACATTGAACATGTTGAGCCTAATGACACTTATCTATCTTTATTGATTATTTCCATACTTTTTCTTCACCAGATCCTGACCAATAAAGCTAAATAAGTTGTATTTATTTTTACAACCTACAACCAATCTAAATAGTCTATATCAAGCTTATACAAAGAAGATCTACCAAAATAACACAGAAACACTCAGTTACATTATAAAACTAAATCAAATTGCTATTTTTATAAAAATTCAATAAATTTTAGCGAATTTAGCGCTTAGATACGTTAAACTAATACCCTGCTGTACCACTCGCCCCCCGATACATGTAGTTTAATAACAAGAAGGAGAATTGATGCCGCATTCAACCCCCCTCATTACCACCATTGTTGGTGGATTAGCACTTGCTTACATCTTAGGCATGATTGCTCAACGGCTAAAAATCTCACCTTTAGTAGGATATCTTGCTGCGGGTGTGCTCGCTGGCCCATTTACCCCTGGCTTCGTTGCTGATACCTCTTTGGCGCCTGAGCTTGCTGAAATCGGTGTTATCTTACTGATGTTTGGCGTAGGTTTACATTTTTCTTTAAAAGATCTAATGGCTGTAAAAGCTATCGCGATCCCCGGTGCCATAGCACAAATTACCGTTGCCACCTTATTAGGGTTAGGGTTATCCACTTTCTTTGGCTGGGGTCTATTTAGTGGCATTGTCTTTGGATTATGCCTTTCAACGGCAAGTACTGTGGTATTGCTACGCGCACTCGAAGAAAGAGGTTTAATTGATAGCCAACGCGGTCAAATCGCTATTGGTTGGTTAATTGTCGAAGATCTCGCTATGGTATTAGCCTTAGTATTACTACCAGCTATTGCCAATATGCTTGAAAGTAGTGACCAAACAAGTATTTCACAGTTATTAATTAACTTAGGTATCACTATTGGTAAAGTAGTTGCCTTTATTTTAATTATGATGATTGTCGGTCGTAAGCTTATTCCGTGGATCTTAGCTAAAACGGCTGCCACTGGCTCTCGTGAGCTTTTTACCCTATGTGTGTTAGCACTAGCTTTAGGTATCGCTTACGCAGCAGTGACGCTATTTGATGCCTCTTTCGCATTAGGCGCTTTCTTTGCCGGTATGGTACTTAATGAGTCTGACCTCAGCCACCGAGCAGCACAAGATACTTTACCTCTACGTGATGCCTTCGCCGTTCTGTTCTTTGTCTCTGTCGGCATGCTATTTGATCCTATGGTATTAATTGAGCATCCTCTAGGCATTTTAGCCACACTTGCGATCATTATTATAGGTAAATCCTTAGCAGCCCTAGTGCTCGTTCGTATGTTTGGGCATTCACGCAGAACCGCATTAACCATTTCAGCCAGTCTTGCGCAAATTGGTGAATTTGCCTTTATTTTAGCTGGAATGGGGGTTGCACTAAATGTTTTAGAGCCAGATGCACGTAACTTGGTTCTTGCCGGCGCCTTAGTCTCTATTATGCTTAATCCTGTTCTCTTCTCTTTGTTAGACCGTTATCTAGCAAAAACAGAAACCAAAGAAGAGCAAGAGCAACTTCAACAAGAAGAGATGGAAGAAGAGATGCCTGTGCCTGTCGATATTTGTGGGCATGCCATTATCGTCGGTTATGGTCGTGCAGGTAGTATGCTAGCTGAAAAGCTACAACCACAAGCTATCCCATTGGTCATTATTGAAAATAGCCGTAATAAATTTGCTGAGTTAAAAGAAAAAGGCTTAAACGCCGTACTCGGTAATGCTATGACCAAAGAATCGCTGGCATTAGCGCGTGTTGATTGTGCTAAATCGCTACTACTAACTATTCCTAACGGTTATGAAGCAGCAGATATCGCAGAAACGGCAAGAAAAATGAACCCTGATCTCAATATTATCGTTCGTGCTCATTTTGACGATATTATTGTTCGTGCTAACTATGATGAAGAAGCTTCCTTTATTCTTGAGAAAGGGGCAAATCATGTGATAATCGATGAAGATCAGACCGCTTCAGCAATGGCTGAGATGCTAATACAAGAAGTCGAGTTCGGTTGCGCCATTGATGACACACCTGAAGAGGGTCAACAAATTATTGCGCCCAATGCAGCGCAATAATAGAGATTTATTTTTAAAATAAAGGATTAACAAACTAAAAAAGCAACACCTTTATCGCGTGTTGCTTTTTATTTTCTCTCTTTCACAAAAGAAGAGCGCGACGACTTAACTTAACGTTCCCAGTAAGCTTCTTCTAAGCTATCTTCTTTTTCAGGCAAACCGCGAGTCAAACGTGGTGAGTGTTGACTTAATACTTGATAGCTTACACGGTTAGCATATTTACACACTTGCGCCAATGAAGAGTAAGTCAAATAACTACGTGGGTGTTTACTCGAATTAGGTACATTAATGCGATGATAACTATTTGCCGTAATATCATGTAATAGTGCAGATAATGCCGCATCGCCAGCACCATTGGTATTCATGATTTTTTCCGGCCCTCCCATATAAGGCTCTATATGCGAATAGACTTTTTCCGGCGTTTGGCAATCTTTAAAACGCATAGCACGGCTAAACTCGTAACGATTAAATTCAGCAATTGCACCTGGAAGTAACGGATGAGTGGTTTGGCGTTTAAAATCACTCTCTGTAAAACCTGCCATATACAACCCTGCAGGGCCTGCGGTACATAAGACTAAATCAACCCACTCTAAAGCCGCATCTGATGCTAACAATGGATCAGCATGACCTGTAAGCTCTAGGGCTTCATCTTCATTCATTGCCACTACAGAGACATGCTCTTTTAAGAAATCTCTCCACCACTGAGGATCGTCGGCAATCACGTATTTAGTACCTAATGTTAAGACAACCGGTACATCATGCTTTTTGGCATATTCTATCGCTTTCATAGTTGCCAACGGCATTGGCTCTCCCGGTTTGCAACGGACGAGATAAGCAGTTAAAACTAATGCCGATGCATCTGCAATCACATCCTCAGGAATACTTTCGGGCTGAAGTTGATTCATTTGACCAGGACTGATAGCAAAAGTACGTTCACCATTTTCAGTAATGAGGGTAAAGCAACGCCCTATTGCACCATCAACACCTTGTAAATAGTTTAAATCAGTACGGCTTGAGGTATTACATAAGTAGCGATAAGCATAACTACCAATCTGAATATTGTTGCACATAGTCCCCAATAAAACAGAACGATCATCCGCTAATACGGAGTAGTTATGTAGTGTGTTACCAATAGTGCCACCCGCAAATTCATGGGTAATAAGATTATTAACCGTTAATTCGCGATAAAGGGCTTCCGCTACATCATCTTCAATAACCAGAGAGTGTCCCTGACTCAAGTTATAGCGATTGATAAACGCTTCATCTACCTTAGCTTCAATATCAACTAATGTTTGGTCGATGCCAACAATATAAGCCCGAGAAGATTCGCTCTCAGTCATATTGATGATAGGTTTTAATAATGGATCTCGTAAACTAACGGGAAAATAGTGTTTGGATTTTCTTTTGCCAGGGAATTTCATTGTGAACGATGCTACAAGCTAAAAAAGATGCGCAATGTTAACACAATATTAGTGGAGAGACAGTAGGTGTACGTCTGTACACCTACTTTTATTTGTGGATATTTACGCTGTTTTACGGCGATTTCTTGCCATATAGCCCAGTAAAACACCCATTACAGAAAGGATAAAACCAACAAATGCGGCACCGACTAAGATTAATGCACGTTTAGGCGCATCTTTCTTAGTTGGTTCATAAGGTTTTAGCATATATTTGAAAGGAACAAATTGCAGATCACCCAATTTTATTTGTTCTAACTGCTGGATATTATATAAGCGGTTTTTTAATTCAGAACTGACCGTTGTAGGATCAGTAATCGCTTCTGTTATCGCTAATTTACTACTAAGTGCATCAGCCCCCATGGCAATGGAGTAATCAGGATCATCTTTAATTTGTGCGCCTTCACTAGAAATAGGCTTTTTAACTCCCGCAGCATTGGCAATTTCTAGTGCATATTTTAAGCGCTGAACATTAACATTACGCGCATTAGCAATACGTTCTAAATCCATTTGATACGCTTTTTGCGCATGGTTTAATTTACGCTCAATTTGATCATCAATTTCGTCTTTCACTTCTACCCGTACTTTAGTAGAAATAAAGCGAATATAACCTGACAGCAAATCGTAAGCTTCTTCAGAAGTTGGCGCAGTAAAGCTTAAGTTAATTTCGCCACTAAATTCTTCATCACTATTTTTACTGTCTGATGCTTTTAAATTAATATCTTTAGTAACAATAGTTTCGATTAATTTACGTTTATCCAATGGCGTAGGATCGTCCATCTTAGCCAATAAGTTTTTATAGTAATCCGTATTGACTAAATATTCTTCACGTAATACACGGGAATTGTAGTTATTGATAAATTTTTGGTAAACAGAAGAAGCATTTACGCCAGTATCAACATCAACCAAGCTTAAATCATTTAAGGTAGCTCTTAACTGCTTCATCTCATCTAACATTGGTTTTGTAATAGCAGCTTGGCTTGTCCATTTCTGGGGCAGAAAGCTCGCAACAGTAAAACCTACGATAGCAAATAAAAGTGTGATCCCAATAATGACAAATTTTGATTTATAAAGAACAGAAAATAACTCAAACAGATCGATTTCATCGTTCTGTTTTAGATAAAAATCGTCGAAATGCCCTTTATCAACTTCTGAAGATTGTGGTTTTGAAAGCTTACTATTCATTTTCCTGCCTAAATTTGTGTAATGCAGCGTCCGTTTATCAGCCATTTTAGTGCACAAGACTAAAATGGTTAAAAAATGAGAAAAGATAAGTTTATATATAACTGAAATATGATCAAATGAATATATCACCTAATCCGATAATCGTATTTAGTGAGCTTATCTATTATTTTTCACATATGTCGCGGATTATAGCTTCAAGTAAGTCAATATGCTCAACTTTATCATTCAAAGCAGGAATGTATTCATACTGTTTTCCACCACCATGTATAAAGAACTCACGGTTCTGTTCATTAATTTCTTCTAATGTTTCTAAACAGTCTGATGAAAATCCGGGACAAATAACCTGTACATGTTCAACCCCTTCACTACCCAGTTTTTCCATCGTTTTATCAGTATAAGGTGATAACCAAGGCTCACGACCAAAACGTGACTGGAAAGTCATCATCACTTTTTCTGCTGGATAATCAAGTTGCTGTTTTAATTTTTCTACTGTAAGGCAACATTCATCAAAATAGATATCCCCAGTTTTAATAAATCGTTCAGGAATGCCATGAAATGAAAGTACTAAACGATCCGGCTTACCATGTTGCTTGAAACTCTCGTCAATGCTATTTGCCAGCGCTTTAATATAAAGTGGATGTTGAGCATAACTACGAACAAAATGCAGTGAAGGAATAGTTCGCATCGTTTTAAACAGTTGGCTAATACCATCAAATACCGCCCCCGATGTCGAACAAGAGTATTGTGGATAGAGAGGTAATACAATTAGCTTTTCAACGCCCTGTGCCAATAATCGCGTCAGTCCTTCATTGAGGGAAGGATTGCCGTAACACATACCTAATTCAACAGGTATATGCGCAAAACGTTGTGCTAACGCTTTTTGCTGTGCACGGCTATAGACTAAAAGAGGAGAGCCGTCTGGCAACCAAATTTGTTGGTATAATTTGGCTACTTTAGGTGAGCGAAATGGCAAAATAACCCCATGAAGAATAGGTTTCCAAATCCACGGGGAAACATCAACAACGCGAGGATCGCTAAGAAACTGAGCTAAATAGCGCTTCACTGCATCTGGTTGAGGTGCATCAGGGGTGCCAAGATTGACCAAAAGAACGCCGTATTTAGCATCATTCATACCAAGACTCCTTAGAGCTGTTTTATTAACATAACCAAAAGTAAAAGAGTAAAGGAAAATAGTGAACTCTGTTTGTCAATTAATCGGATTGTATTCTTTTTATAAATATTTTGTAAAAAAAATCCCGGTCTAACCGGGATTGCTCTTCGGTGCTATAGATTAACCGAGGATGTTTTTCAGTTCAGCATTAATTTCGCTTACTTTCTGTGTACCATCAATTTTGTGGTACTGCGCGTTACCCGCTTTAGCTTCATTTTGGTAATAAGAAACTAAAGGTGCTGTTTGAGAATGATATTCGATTAAACGTTTACGCACTGTTTCTTCTTGGTCATCTTTACGAGTTGTTAACTCTTCACCTGTCACATCGTCACGGTTTTCAACTTTAGGTGGATTAAATTTAATGTGATAAACACGACCTGATGGCGCGTGCACTCGACGACCAACAATACGTTCAACAATAATTTCATCAGGTACAGCAAATTCCAGTACGAAATCAACATTGATACCCGCTTCTTTCATTGCATCAGCTTGTGGAATTGTTCTTGGGAACCCATCCAACAAGAAACCATTACGGCAATCGTCTTGTTTGATACGCTCTTTCACTAATGCTATTACTAATTCATCAGTCACTAATTGACCGTTATCCATCAATGCTTTTGCTTTCAGTCCTAATTCCGTGCCTGCGCTAACCGCAGCACGTAACATATCACCGGTTGAAATCTGTGGGATACCATAGTTTTCTTTAATGAATTGAGCCTGAGTGCCTTTACCAGCGCCTGGAGCGCCTAGTAGAATGATACGCATCGCGTAAATCCCCTTGCATTTAATTTTTTATAGTTAAACTCGAAAACGCATTACCATACCATTTTGTGAGGTCATCGCTCAAGAAATCACGTTATCGATTGCACTTTATTTTTATCGCAAAAGAAAAAAACCACGCTCTCTTGCGCAAAGAACGTGGTTTAAATGATTGAAAACGAATATGGTTACGCGTTTTTAGCTAATAGTTGATTCACTAAACGAATAAACTGGTTTGGATCTTCTAAAGTTCCTCTTTCAGCAAATAGCGCTTGATCAAGTAATAAATTGATCCAATCCGCGAACTGTGTTTCATCGGTCAACTCAGCCGTTTGTTTGACTAATGGATGGTTAGGGTTTAACTCAAAGTTGTATTTAACTTCGGGGACTTGTTGACCTGCAGCCGCAAAAAGTTTTGCCATTTGCGTACTCATTTCATCCGCGCCAGTAGTAACAATAGCAGGCGTATCCGTTAAACGATGAGTTAATTTCACCTCTTTAACTTTATCACCTAGTAAGGTTTTTACACGCTCAACAAAAGGTGCCAGTTGTTTATCTGTCTCCTCCTGCTGCGCTTGTTTCTCTTCATCAGCCAGTTTATCTAAAGATTCATCTGCTTTGCTCACAGATTGGAATGATTTACCATCGAATTCAGTGAGATAGTTCATCATCCACTCATCAATGCGATCGGATAGCAGTAGAACTTCAATACCTTTTTTACGGAATAATTCTAGATGAGGGCTATTTTTGGCCGCAGCATAGCTATCAGCAGTGATATAATAGATTTTATCCTGACCTTCAACCATACGACTCACGTAATCTGCCAATGAAACAGTTTGTGCATCGCTGTCATTATGAGTAGAAGCAAAGCGCAGTAATTTAGCAATGGCTTCAATATTAGCGTGATCTTCTGCAGGACCTTCTTTTAACACTAAACCGAACTCTTTCCAGAAAGTTTGATACTCTTCAGGATTATTGTCAGCCAGTTTCTGTAACATTTGTAATGCACGTTTAGTTAATGCGCTACGTAAATTACGTGTCACAGAGCTATCTTGTAAGATCTCACGAGAAACGTTCAATGGTAAATCGTTAGAATCGACTAATCCGCGGATAAAACGCAAATAGTTAGGCATAAACTGTTCAGCTTCGTCCATAATAAAGACGCGCTGTACATACAGTTTTAAACCATGTTGATGTTCACGGTTCCATAAATCCCAAGGTGCTTTAGAAGGAACATACAGCAGGCTGGTGTACTCTTGTTTACCTTCAACCCGGTTATGTGCCCAGCACAGCGGATCAGCAAAATCATGAGAAAGATGCTTATAAAATTCTTTATATTCATCATCACTGATTTCTGACTTATTACGCGTCCATAACGCTTGAGCTTTATTTATTTTTTCCCATGTAACGGTGCCGTCTTCTTCATTTTTAGTTTCTATTTCGACAGGTAGGGAAATATGATCAGAGTATTTGCTGATAATACTACGCAGACGCCAATCATCTAAATATTCGTCTTCACCTTCACGTAGATGCAGGGTAATTTCGGTACCACGATCCGCTTTTTCAATATCAGCAACCGTATAATCACCTTCACCTTGTGACTCCCAGAAAACACCTTTATCAGCAGGTTGCCCCGCGGCACGGGTACGTACCGTCACTTTGTCTGCCACAATAAATGCGGAATAAAAACCGACACCAAACTGACCAATTAATTG
This sequence comes from Proteus sp. G4380, assembly GCF_963885725.1. Classification (NCBI taxonomy): domain Bacteria; kingdom Pseudomonadati; phylum Pseudomonadota; class Gammaproteobacteria; order Enterobacterales; family Morganellaceae; genus Proteus; species Proteus sp. G4380. Next base: position 7,032 of record NZ_CAWPAV010000034.1, on the reverse strand, counting down.
GCTATCTTTCGCTTGGTCTTGTCCAATAGACTCTAAAAATGCTTTAGTCCCTGATTTCGCAATAGTCCCTAAATTATCAATCACTTCATCGCGGGTCATACCTATGCCGTTATCACTGATAGTCAGTGTTCTTTTTTCTTTATCAGTGGCAATGCGGACATGAAGTTCACCCTCATTTTCATAAAGAGCTGCATCGGATAATGCACGAAAACGTAACTTATCCGCCGCATCCGATGCATTAGAAATCAATTCGCGAAGGAAAATTTCTTTATTAGAGTAAAGAGAATGGATCATTAATTGTAGAAGTTGCTTAACTTCAGACTGAAATCCTCTCGTTTCCTGATCTTTCATACTCATTTTTACCTCAATTTATCCTAATTTGGCGAAAAAAATCGATATGACTTAAAAGGTGGGGATAGTTAAGCAAGTTTCAAGGGAGCAGAGCTTAATAACATTAATAAAAAGACTGAAACGTCATATAAAGAGGAAAAATCAATTACATAACAGCTAGGAATAACCGCCAAGGCAAGCATGATATAAAGCCATTGGCGGTATGTAGATCACCGCGATAAATGGTTATCACCATCATGGGCTAAAATCGCTTGTGCACCTAAATTCGCCTCTTCAATAGCATGTTTTATGGAATCGGCATGAGCAAGCACCACGCCTAAACGACGATGTCCTGCGATTTCAGGTTTAGCAAATAAACGAATTTGTCGATTTGCCTTAAGCGCTTTTTCTAACCCCGTATAGACAATATTAGTACTAGACAACTCAGGTAAAATCACCGCGGAAGCACAAGCACCTAATTGGCGAATACCACCGATGGGATAGCCTAAAAAAGCACGCACATGGAGCGCAAATTCTGATAAATCTTGTGAAATTAAGGTAACAAGCCCTGTATCATGAGGACGCGGTGAGACTTCATTAAAAAACACCTCATCACCTTGGATAAATAGTTCCACACCAAATAGCCCATAACCGCCCAAATTCTCCACTACTTTACTAGCGATATGTTGTGCTTTGGCAAGGGCAATATCACTCATTTTTTGTGGTTGCCATGACGCACGATAATCGCCTTTTTCTTGCCGATGACCAATAGGCTCACAAAAATGAATACCATCAATAGCACGAATCGTGAGTAATGTTATCTCAAAATCAAACGGGATCATCTTTTCAACAATCACGCGCCCTTGCCCTGTTCTTCCCCCTTCTTGAGAATAAGTCCATGCACTAGTGAGATCTTGCTCTGAACGAATAACACTTTGTCCTTTTCCAGATGAACTCATCACCGGTTTTACAATACAAGGAAAACCAATCTCAACCGCCGCTTTTCTAAAAGCCGCTTCATCATCAACAAATTGATAAGGAGAAGTCAGTAAGTGTAATGTTTCTGCAGCGAGACGGCGTATTCCTTCCCTATCCATAGTGAGTTTTACTGCACGGGCACAAGGTACAACTTTTTGACCATTATTTTCTAATTCGACTAATAATGAAGTAGCAATAGCTTCAATTTCAGGCACCAAAAAATCGGGTTTTTCTTGAGTTATAATCTGTTTTAATGCCTGACTATCAAGCATATTGACGACATAATGGCGATGAGCAACATGCATTGCCGGCGCATTGGCATAGCGATCAACCGCAATAGTCTCAATGCCAAGACGTTGGCATTCAATGATCACCTCTTTACCTAATTCGCCTGCACCTAATAACATCACTTTTGTGGCATTAGTGGTCAGAGCCGTTCCCAAAATGGTCATTTTCTATCCTTATCTCTGTCAGATAATACGCATTACGCAAACGTTTGCATTTGGTGGTAGCATAACGGAATTTAACAAAGAGAAAAATAGCCATAGTAAAATTTAAATACTTTATATTTTTTGGCTATGCTGACCTTTATGAATTTTTAAGGCATTAAGGCGCTTTCTAATCAGCGCAAAAATACAACACAATAGCCCTAACCAAATCAATGAAAAACTTACTCCTTTCACAGCATCAAATGCTTCATGGAATAGGAATACGGCCAGTAAAAATTGCATTGTCGGTTCAATATACTGTGCTAAACCAATAACGGTTAAGGTGGTTCTTTTTATTGCTGCGGTAAAAAACAGTAAAGGGAGAATCGTCACTGGCGCGGTTAAAATATAATAGAAACGAGTTAAATTGTCTGCAGAAGAAAACGCACTTTCATCTCGCATAATCAGCCAAATCATCGCCCCTATAGCGACCGGAATTAGCCACAAAGTTTCAATAAATAATGAAGTTATGACATCAAAACGAATAAATTTACGAATGAGTCCATAAATCGCAAATGCTCCTCCCATCACGAGTGCCAGTATGGGTAATTGACCATACATCCATAATTGATATCCCACTCCTGCACAAATTAATATTACCGCCCATTTTTCAGCAGGATTTAATTTCTCTTTAAGAAAGATAACGCCCAATACAATAGAAAAAAGTGGATTAATAAAATACCCCAGACTGGCGGCTAAGACTTGTTGATGCGTAAGTGCATAAGTAAAGGTGCACCAAGAGACAGCCATTGCTAATGAACTAAATAAACACATAAAAATAGAGCGTCGATCTTGGAGAACAGCACGCCAGCGAGTTCTATTTTTAATAAATAATCGAACCAGTAATAACAGGGGAATAGACCAAATAAGACGTTGTGCAAGTAACTCTAATGGTTGAGCACCGGGTAATAGCCGATAAAAAAGAGGAGTTATTCCCCATAAAATATAGGAGCAAATGGCTAATAAGACACCTGACTGAGCCCACATATGACTTTCCACCAATAGCGTTAAAGAGACCTTACTATCATACGCCGAAAACGAATCAAACAATATGATCATATCCGCTACTTATCAGCATCAAAGTAAGCGATTATCAAAATAAACCACTGAGTAAAACATAAAAAAAATCTCTATAAATAAAGTTGTATAAACCTTATTTATAGAGATCACAAAAAGACCAGAGCAAAGGGGAAAATAGGACTTACAAGCAAATAAACAAATAATCCATTAAAAAATATCTCGTACATGTAACGGCGGTTGTTTACTGACAAATTCACGCAATACTTTTCGGCTCGGTGCTGCAGCAATAGCGCCCTTTTTAGTGGTTGCTAATGCGCCACAGGCCGCGGCTTGCGTAATAATTTTTAATAAATATTGTTCATCATCAGCAAAACCATATTCTGCAACTGCGGCTAATAATCCTGACATAAAGGCATCACCTGCCCCTGTGGTATCAACACAATTGACGGTAAAGGCACTCAAGGCAACTTGTGTTGTAGGCGTCAACACTAAACATCCTTTAGAGCCTTGGGTGATCACTTTTAAACGAGCAGGATAATCAGCTAATTTTTTTAATGCATTTTCTAACGTAATTTCCTGAGTCATCCAAGTCAGTTCATCTTCAGATAATTTCAAAATATCTGCTTTTTTATGAGCATATTCATCGATGATCGCACGCATTTCTTCATGATCACGCCACATTTGGGGGCGTAAATTAATATCGAAACTCAATAAAGAGTCGCTATTTTTTACTTTACTAATAGCACTATCTAGCGTCGAGCGACAAATTGGGTTAACTAAAGCAAGTGAACAAAAATGTAAAATGTCTTTTTCAAATACAGGCAGTGATTTATTGGTAAGAAATTGATCAGCAGAGTCCGCAACTAAAAAAGTAAAATCTCGTTCGCCATTTTCTTGCAACGAAACTAAGACTGTACTGGTACGATGTAACTCATCAAATTCCATTGTGCTGGTATCTACACCGAGATCAAATAACGTTTTTTGCATAAAGTGACCAAATGCATCTTCACCGACCCGACCAATAAAGCCACTTTGCTGTCCTAATTTTGCAACACCTGCAGCGACATTCACTGGTGCTCCACCAGCACATGCTTCATATTGCATATTTTGCAGTGGAATTAGGTCAACAACCGCATCACCTAAAGACCAGACTTTCATAATCTCTCCTGAAGATAAGCCACTATTTTTATTCACTATATTGTATTTTTATCAGTATTAATAACTAAAAAAATAAAGATATTGCTCGAAAAAACATCCTGATAACGTTAACATAATGGTGTACAATAATAAAGATAAATTCAAACAACACGCTTTTTAACCCTAAATGTTATCGCTAATAAGGGTGACATATAGCTTACAGAATAACTGATAAAATCAGGATAATGAGATGAAGCAACGTTTAGAACAATCGACAACTGCCCTAAATGCCTTACAAAAAAAACGTGGAGAGCAATTTTATCCTCAATTCCATTTAGCCGCTCCTGCGGGATGGCTTAATGATCCTAATGGCCTTGTTTATCATAACGGCTTATATCATGCATTTTATCAACATCATCCTTTTTCTGAACTTTGGGGGCCGATGCATTGGGGACATGCTACCAGCAAAGATATGATCCACTGGCAACATCAGCCAATCGCCCTTGCTCCGGGTAATGAGTATGATAAAAGTGGTTGCTTTTCCGGATCAGCGGTAAGTCATGAAGGAAAATTATACCTCTTTTATACCGGCCATAACTGGTTAGCAGAAGAAGGCGATGACAGCCAAATTTACCAAGCACAATGTGTGGCAGTCAGTGAAGATGGGATCCATTTTGAAAAGAAAGGCATTATCTTACCGCCACCACAAGGATATATGCACTTTCGTGATCCAAAAGTTTGGTTTCAAGAAGGGAAATGGTGGATGGTAGTCGGTGCCCGCGATGAAAAAGACCAAGGCCAAGTGTTACTTTTCTCCAATGACACCCTATTTGAAGAAGGGAAACAATGGCGTTCGGAGTACAAGGTATTAGGCAAAACCGATGATAAAAACGTCTACATGTGGGAATGCCCTGACTTTTTTCCTATCAGTGATAATAACGAATTTGCTCTTGTTTTTTCACCACAAGGAAAACGCGCTGAAGGTTATCAATACCGTAATCTGTTTCAAACCGGTGCACTGATCGGTCAGTGGTCACCAAAACAACCTTTTATCATACATGGTCATTTTACTGAGCTTGATAATGGTCATGACTATTATGCTCCACAATCTTTTGTTACTGCTGATGGTCGCCGTGTTTCTATGGGATGGATGGATATGTGGAACTCCCCTATGCCTTCACAACAGGAGTTTTGGGCTGGTTGTTTCACGCTTCCTCGTGAAATTAACTTTGATAAAAGGGCAAACCGTTTACGTATGACCCCGATAAAAGAAGTTGAAAGTCTAAGACAAACAAGAAATACGATAGAGATGACCACACTCAATAACCAAGCGCTTAAATTACTCGATAAGACACCGGCTATTGAGTTAAATTTAACCTGGTCATTAGATAGCCAAGCGGAAAAATTTGGTCTTTGGTTAGGAAAAGGTTTAGAGGTATTTGTCGATAATCAATCAAATCGCTTTGTGATCCGTCGCCATTATCCACAATATAATATCAGTGGCTCACGTAGCACACCGTTGCCAGTAGGAAGCGAAATTAACTTACGTATATTTATTGATCGCTCATCAATAGAGGTTTTTATCAATCACGGAGAGCTGACCTTTAGTAGCCGTTATTATGCAGATGAAAATGATCGCGATTTATCGCTATTTGCCACAGATGGCAGTGCCACATTAATCGCTGGCGAATATTGGATACTATCAACGATAAGTTAAGCGTTGTGATGTTTCTATACTCTCTAATGGAAAAGAGAGTCTCGCTACAGAGACTCTCGTTCAATTAACTGACAGGGGACTTGTACTGTTTTATTATGATTACGCTCTTGAATAATATGCAATGTTGCTTCTTTGCCTAAGTCATAATGTGGCAACTGTACTGTGGTGAGTGGCGGATAGAATAACTCCCCCGTTCCTATCATATTGTCATAGCCTAATACAGCCACTTGCTCAGGGATACGTAATCCCATCGACAGTAAAACTTGATAAGCTAAAAATGCGATACGATCATTACCACAGATTAAAATATCAAAATCTGCTTTTTGCTGACGACAGTGTTGTTGTAACAATCCAATCACATCACGGTAATGTTCATCGCCAAATAACATTGTGTATTGACGCAATGATGACAAAGGTAAGCCGGCATCTTGCCAAGCATCTTCGACCGCTTTACGGCGAATAGGGCCTGCAACGGTATCTTCGGGTAGATAAAAACATAACGGATGCCGATAACCTTTTTCAATCACGTGTTTTATCGCAAAATATTGTCCGTGATAATCATCAGGAATATAGGTTGGAAAAGTTTGATCTTTAGCTAGGCAGTTGGCAAGTACCACATTTTTATCACGTAGCTTTTCATGTACCGTGATTTCTCGCAATCCCATTGTGGTATAGATAATACCATCTGGACGTTGAGCTAACAGTTGCCAAATGGCTTGATCATACCCCTCTTGTTCAGTGAGGTTTACAACAAATGAACTCCAGCCAAACTGACGAGCGGTACGCTCGATGGATAAAATCATTTCCACGGAAAAAGGGGTCGTTGCGGTATCAATACCAAGCACACCGATCGATGAGACCTTAGTCCCTTGACCTCGAATTTTTCGCGCTGAAAAATCGGGCACATAATTCAGTTCTTCGATTGCGCGTTGGACTTGTTTCAACGTATCTGGTTTTAATAACTCAGGGTTATTAATCGCTCTTGAGACTGTCATCAAAGAAACAGATGCAAGTCGAGCAACATCTTTCAGTGACGCCATAATATTGGCTCGATTGGGTTGTTAAGTAAGGTAATTATAAATAATGCTCTATTTTACAATAAGTAAAGAGAGAAATCCACATTCTCAAGACCATACAAATATAAGTATGACAAATTATTTTAGTTAATAAACTAATCAAAAAACAATTATCAATATTAATTATACTCACACTAGATGTTTAATATAGTTAAAAACACTTACGATAAAAAACTTAGTTACAATTAATAACAGTTATATGAACTTCGTTTATAGAAGAAAAATATCTTTAACGATAAAATAGAAATATTGAAACAAAACAAAGTTCTGATATTTTATCTATAAT
>NZ_CAWPAV010000033.1:0-11934 GCF_963885725.1 Proteus sp. G4380 | reverse complement strand
ATTTAACCAAGGGTGTTAATATTTATATATACGAGTATAATATATAAATGCAATCTTATTTAGATGATTTTTATATACTTTGAGTCACTCTAAAAACTTGAGATTTTTATTATTTAAAATCAAACGATATGAGAGGTTATAAATAATCTTTTTAAGATAGTTTTATATCGCTCATGGAGGATATATGTTCAAAAAAAGCTTATTAGCTATTTCTTTACTTACTTTATCAAGTAGTATCGCTTTCGCTGCGACACCAACCGCTAAATTAAAAGTAAGTGGGGATATCCAACCACCAACTTGTACCATCAATGGCGAAACAAGTGAAACTACTGTTGAATATACTTTTGCTGTAACTCCTGGCCTTTTCCCTGCAAAAGGTGATTTAACATTAGAGCCTCAATCAAAAAATATTGTCGTAACTTGTGATGCAAAAACCTATCTAGCTTTTACTCCTACTGATAATAGAGCTGGGACAGAAAAAAAAGAAGGTGATTCTTATTTTGGTTTAGGCAGTTATAAGATGGCAGTCGATGGAAAAGAGGCTGTTGATACTAAAGTAGGTTACTACACAGTTTCAATGAAAAATGCCACAGTAAAAGAAGATTTGACTAGTGAAGAAAAGAAAGTCTATGTAATGGATTCTAGATATGGCAGATCTACTTCTAAGACACTAGTAAAAAATGATTCATTAGGTTGGGCTCGTAGTAATGCTAATGATTATGCTGACGGTCAAGTATTTGCGGCAGATTTTGAAGTCACACCAACCATCAATAGCGCACTAAAAAATAGTGATGGTGATGCTAAGTTAGATGGTTTAGCCACATTAACATTCCAATTCGGAATTTAATTAAAAAAAACGTAAGAAATCATTTGGGTTTCTTACGTTTTTATTTAAATATTTTTATAAATTATCAGATATAGAAAGTCTTTTATTAATTATCTTATATAGACTATATATTTTAGAGTAGCCGATTTGATATAGAATATAAAAACCCATTTTAAAATCACCAATTAAATTACAAGACTGTTTTTTATTTTCTATAAGCGTATAATTAATTAAAAATTATTATAAAGGTCGAATTAGTTAAATACATCAGAAAAAGAAACTACACTAGCTGGCTTTAGGTTATTATGAATATTATAAAATCTTTTTATTTTACCTTACCATTTTTAAGTATTTCATTAGTATCAACATCTGCTTTTGCAGATATTTATAACGATCTAGCACCATCATTTAATGATGATTGTTTTGTGTCACAAAAAGATATAACCATAGAGTATCATAATCTTAAAGCTTATATGTTTAAATCTAATGAAAATAATAAGTTAGATGATCGTTATACATTAATAAATATAAGCTGTCCTTCACCTGTTTCACCTGTACTATTTTCAATAAAAGCAGATGAAAAAATGGGAACAACCACAGATAATGATCAAACTCATTTTGGCCTTGGCACTATAAATACAACAGGTAAGATTGGTTTTTTCCAGGTATCTATTGAAAAAGCAACAGTAGATGACATTGATGTTAATATTTATGAAACAGATAACGAAAATAATATTGGAATAATAAAAACAAGCCCACAATTAAAAATAGGCACTCTAAACGGATTTAGTCAAGATGGTGTAACACCTTCGAAAGGGAATAACTATCAATTAAAGTTAAAAATTTCACCAACAATTTATAGTTTAAAAGAAACAAATGGCCCTCTTGTCGATGGTGGAGAACTTTCAGGCTCTCTATTATTCGATTTTTCATTTGGATCTTAAAATTTAAAAACGCGACGTTTTACTATGGGGTTCATTATGCATTTTCGATATCGTAAAATGATATTTTTATTATTAGCTTATCTAATTAACAATAATTTAGCATTAGCTGATAATAAAAATATCGAGTTTGATATTGACTCACTTAAATCTCTTGGTTATGGCAGTGAAATCGCTGATTATTTTAAAGAAGGAAGTCATTTTCTTCCTGGTTATCATGATGTAACAATTATAGTAAATAGTAGCCTTAACTATTCTGATAATATTCTTATTAATGAATCAGGTAATCTTTGCTTAAATAATCAATTAATAGATAAGCTGAAATTAAAAAAAAAGAGATAAATTCAGATTGTGCTGATTTTTTAGAGATATATCCTAAATCAGATATTACCTATCACCCAAATAACAACTCTATTGATATCACTATTAATGATGATTACTTCGATCAAAGTGCCTATGGTAATGAATTAACCTATGGTGGCTTAGGGGTATTCAACAACTATAGAATCTATGGTATGAAGTTAAATGGCTCTAATAATAGGAATTTTTATCAAGGTGATTTTAAAACAGGTATAAATTTTTATAATTGGATTTTACGTAATAACAGTAGCTTTTCTTCAGGTGATGGGAAAACTTACTATAGATTTAATGAAACAACGCTTTCACGTACAATAGAACGCATCAAAGCCATTTTACAATTAGGCCAAATTACATCTAATAGTGAGTTATTAGATAGTGCTGATGTGAATGGTTTTCAATTATATTCAGATAGTAGCTATCAAAACAGTAAGTTGACAGTTCCTATTACTGGGATGTCTGAAAAACCGGCTACCGTTGAAGTCACACAAAATAATCGATTGTTATATAGAACGATAATACCTGCAGGCCCTTTCCAATTAAATAACATTAGTGGTGTATCATCAAGTCAACCATTACATGTCAAAGTTATTCAAGATGATGGTACTATTCAAGAATTTGATGTTATTACATCAAATAAAGACTTAAAAAATCCACAGAGTAGTACCAGCTTTAACTTTTTTATGGGGAAATATAGAAAAAACTCAAGTGATGAACGCATACATACTCCTTTTATTACCGGTTTTGAAGGTGGCATTAATTATTTAAATCATAATTTTCTAGGGGGTATGGAAATATCATCAAAATATAAGTCCATTGTAGGTAGCGTAAATAGCGTTTTTGGTGAACATCGTCCTTTATCTACTGGCTTTGGTATTAAATATGCATCTTCTTCTAATAAAGGTGATGGCTTCCAAGCAAATGCTAATTTAAGTTTACCTGTATCAGTATTCTCTCTAGGCTTATCAACAATATATCGTTCACGCAACTATTCCACACTCTATGAATCTCTACAAATAGATAATATAGAAGACCCATTAGATGATAATCTTGCTAATAATCAGACAAAAACATCAAGCTCATTATCTCTAAGCTTAGGAAATCAACGTTATGGATCACTGAGTTATAGCCTTAGCTATAGCCAATATTATGGTGATAAAAAAGACAATTATTCAAATACCATTTCTTATGGAAAAAGATTTCCATTTATGTCTTTTAATATTAGCTATCAAAAAAGTAGTAATTTTGAAGATCGTACATTTGTAAACATCAACGTACCTATTAATAATTCATCATCATTTAGTACTCAATACCAACATTATAAAACATCATCTTTAACAACAAATTATAGTAATTATCATAATGATTTATTTAGATATTCTATCGGGGCAACTGCTGATAAAGACAGTAAAGATAAGAATATTAGCGGTAATATCAATGCAACAACCGCTTACAGCCAAATTAGTGCGACAGGCTCCTTTAGTAATAGTAATCAAAAATCGGCGATGCTGACAGCATCTGGTGCTATTGCTTATAGTGATGGATTATTTGCTACTTCTCCTGTGGAGTTAGGAGATACTTTCGGTATTTTACGTGTTCCAGGACAATCTGGTATTTTAGTTAACTCTATGGGTGGTGGTACGACAATAACTAATCACTTTGGTACCGCCGTTATTCCTAACTTACCTGTAAATAAAAAAACAACTGTTCTATTAAATACTAAAAATTTACCACTCAATGTTATGTTAGGCACAACATCCTTTGATATTGCATTGGCAAAAGGTACTGTTTTTTCTCGTGAGATCCCTGTCAATACAATGAAGCAAGTTTTATTAGAAATAAAAAAACCAGATGGTAAACCTGTTAATACAGCAAATAGTGTTATTGATGATAAGGGAAATCTAATAGGTGTTATTATGGGGGACGGTAATGTTATAATAAGTAATGAGCAAATCGGTAAGCCACTAAAAGTAAAATCAGATAATGGTGACATCTGTTCTGTTGATTATTCAGTTCCAGAAGAATTTAATCCAGACTTTTTATATGAAAAAGTTGATGCAATTTGTAAGTAATACAAAGAGGATAGTCTAATTATGAAAATACTAAAAGGAATGATTTTTCTCATTCTATTAATAAGTCATTTTTCTCATGCTAGTTTTCAATTGGAAACCATGACTGTTATTTTAGATTCAGAAGAGCCAAGAAAGATTTTTAATGTTAAAAATACGGGTAGTGAACCTATTTTATTATCAACAAAAGTCAGCGATTTAGATAAACAACACGAAATAGCAAAAAATATTATTATAACTCCACCTATTACAAGAATAGAGCCAGATCAAAGTCAGAATATTAATTTTATTTTAAAAGACGGTATTGAATTTGATGATGAACAAATTTTAAAAGCCTCTTTCCAAGGTATTGGTGTTGCAAAGGTCAATTCAACAAAAATGCCTATCAGACAAGATATTGCGATGTTAATTATTCCAAAAGGGTTAACCATAGAGCGTGAACCTTGGAAAAATCTAGAAGTAAAACAAGTCAATAATCAATTAATATTAAAGAATAATGGTAAACAAGTTATTCGTATGGCTCCCGCTTTTAGCTCTTTACCAAGCAATAACGGTTATAGTATTGGTCAATTTTATATTCGTCCTCAAGAAGAAATTAAAGTTGATGTAAAAGAAAAGTTAACAGAAATAAAAATATCACCTTTAAGTCGTTATGGATTTAAATTAGCAGGTGATATTAAAATGAAAGTTAATAATTAAAATAATTAATATATAAAGCCTTGATATGTTATATCAAGGCTTTTTTATTTATGTAGACATTTATATTATTAACCCTAAATATTTATTTTTACAAAAATCTACACGCTTATACTTTATTTGAATTGACCTTCCTGTAGGGGGAAAGATTATTGTTCTCTGTATTCGTATCTATAAGGAATACATGATGAAAAAATTACTTTTTCCCTCTCTCTTAGTATTGTCAACGGTTAGTGGTACTGTACAAGCGGCAAATCATGCTGTAGTTGAAGTTTATAAAACCGAAAATTGTGGTTGCTGTAATTTGTGGGCTGATGGTGTAAAAGAAGCGGGCTTTGATGTTAATGTCAATATTGTCTCTGAAACAGAATTAATGCAAAAATATCAGCAAGCAGCAGTCCCTGATAATTTATTAAGCTGTCACTATGCAACATACCAAGGCAAAGACTTAGTCGGACATATTCCTATCGATAGCTTAAAAAATATAGACTTAATGGATAAAAAGCAAACAGGCATTGCTGTTGCAGGTATGCCAGCGGGTAGCTTAGGTATGTATGCAGGGGACTATAAAGAACCTTATCAAGTCATTGCTTTTGATAAAGCAGGTAATCAATCACTATTTAAATCATACAATTAATTTTTACACTCATCATATTGATGTAACAAGAATATTTCTCTCCTATTATATTATTCTTATTTTATTTTCTGCCTGTACTAAAACAGGCAGTTTTTTATTTTACTAGCCTTGGGACTACCGGATTTTCTGGTGACGATTTTAAAAATGACATACAAAGAGCACCTAAAATAACCAAGAGCATAATCAAATCAAAACCATCAATAAAAGAGGCAACATGTGCTTCTCTTATTACTAATGCCATCGTTGTTTGATAATGTTCAGCAATATTCCCTGCTAATTTTTGCTCACCAGTTTGTATGTATCCTCTTAACAAATCATAATGAGTATCATATGAGATCCTCAAATAAGTATTGATAATAGCTCCTGCAAGGGCTGGCATTAATACTCTCGCTATCGAAATATATGCCCCTAAATGTAACGCTTCTTGTGGCTTGATATTAGTAACAAATGAGGCAATTAATCCGATAAGTAGCAAACATTCCCCCATTGCTTGCATAGATATGACAATAAAGAAATCATTAGCTCGCCACTGATAATCAATTTGATGACCGATTAAACATGCTCCTCCAATAATCATAATACCTATTAACATCATTAATCGTGGCTCTAAACGCCGTGCAAGAAAAATAGCTATTGGACTACATAATAGATAGATAAAGAAGGCAAGATTGGTAACTTGACCTATTTGTAGTGGTTTCAACCCACCAACAACACTCAAAAATGAAGGTATAAATAACGAATTAGGTAACATCAAAAAGCCATATAAACAGGCAATAATAAAGCAGAGCCGTAAATTACTATCTTTGATCCAATTTAAGTGGCCAAAGCTTTGTTTATAAATATAAGCTCTAATAATAAATGTCCCCATCAATATAGCGCTACCGATTAAGCAAGACACGACCAGACCAGAATCCCACCAACCTAACAATTCACCTTGAACGACACCAATATATAATAGCGTTAATCCTAAGCATTTAAGCGCCATTCCTCCCCAATCACTTTGAGCGAGCAATGCTTTATTAATAGGTGAGAGTGGCATTCCCCACCAGGTAAAAAATAGGATGACTAAGGTGAAAATAGCGGATAACCAATAAATCCAACGCCAATTCAATATGTCAACAAATTCTCCTGAGATCCCCACTCCCGCATCCATTCCTACAGAAACACGTAAGCTATAAGCCGCCATAACGATTAGCCAAACACTGGGATTTAAACTTTTTAAGGCTAATGAAATCGTCATCGGCAAATAGACTCCGATACAAAATCCAATCATAAAATGAGCAATAAAAAGTCCGCCAAAACCAATCTGTTGTCCTATTATGGGAACCGCTAATCCACAACAAAAAAGGATAAAACTCGCACTGATTAATATTTTTTCTGCGCCATAAACCACCATAAACCAAGGTACAAGAGTCATACTGATCAATTGAGCTATATTAAGAGCCACATTCAACCAAGATCCTTGTGCAACATCTAAACCAAACACGCCTCTTAAATCCGCTAACGAGATAGAAAACATACGTACAAAGAGTGTTGATAAAATAGCCCCGGTAAAAACAGCCATAACAACAAAAATAGGACGATGATTTTGTGTTGCTGATAATAATTTAATCACTGCGCTCCCCCTCCTCCCCTACAGGAAGGCTTTCTGTGTCAATTTTCACTTGCACAGACATACCCGCTCTTAATTTAGCTAAGTGTCGGTTATCACTATTGAGCGTGATATAAACCGGAATACGTTGTACTACTTTAGTAAAATTACCACTGGCATTATCAGCAGGAATAAGAGCTGACTCACCACTACTTTGTGCGCCGATATATCTCACTTTTCCTGAAAAAACATCGGTAGGAAAAGCATCAACTTTGATAGCAACAGATTGTTCTGGCTGTACTTTTTTTATTTGTGTCTCTTTTAAATTGGCAATAATGTATACATCGTTAATCGGTGTTAAAGTCACAATTTCGCTACCCGCAGTCACAAGGCTACCGATATTGACTTTTATTTTATTTAATTGCGCATCGAAAGGAGCCTTAATAGTCGCGTATGAAAGCTCCGTTTCAGCCTGCTGATACTGTGTTTGAGCGATATCTTTTTGTGCCAGACGTATTTTTTCTTGAGATTTTAGTAATACCAGTGCTTGTTTAGCCTGATCCCACTCATTTTTCGCAGCACTTTGTAATTTCATTAAACGTTGCAAATCAGATTGAGCATCTAAATAATTTTGTTGTGTGATTGCCCCACTATTAATTAAATCTTTACGCAACATTGGACTACGCTTAGCTTGGATAACATCAATAACTGATGCTTGATAACGATTAGCTAATTTCTCAATATTTAATTGATATTCTTTAATTTCTTCAGTGAGATTATCTAAAGCTAATTGGGCTTTTTGATACTCTGCTAATGCCGCTTGCCGATTTAATATTTGTTCTTTCTTATTAATTTCAGCAATGACCTCACCACGTTTTACTACTTGGTAATCCTCTTTATTAATCTGAGAAATAAACCCAGTCATTCGTGATTTCAATATCGTTGAGTCCGCTTTTATGTAAGCGTTATCTGTTGTTTGATAACGAGCATCACTCCACCAGCGATCCCAATCTGCAGTCGCTATACCAATAAACGCAACAACACATATCACAGTGATCCAAGGTGTATAAACCATCACTAACTGCATGATTTTTTCTTTTTTTGATTGAATATTTTCCATCTTTCTACTCCTAAGCGAAGCTTAGTGATATTTAACTTTCGCTTTAATCTAACATTGTTAGGTTTGATAATTATGTTAAACTAACATTGTTAGATAGAAAAGAGGAAAATGAGAATTATTTATGAAAAGCCCTAAAATTGATCGATTAAATGTGTTAGATACGGCGCTTTCTTTGCTGGAAAAAGAAGGGATTGAAGGCTTAACAATGCGAAAACTGGCAGATGCATTACATATAAAAGCCGCCTCTCTCTACTGGCATTTTGATAATAAACAAACGCTTATTGAGGGAATGGCAGATCGTATAGTCAGTGAAGTCGCTGTTGATTTTCACTATAGCCAAGATTGGAAAGCGGATCTAAAACGTCTAGCAACAGAACTAAGAGAAGCTTTTTTACAACATCGTGATGGTGCTAGAGTTTTTGCCGGAACCTATGTGATTTCTGAAAATGTGTTACGTATAAACAATACGCTTATTACTTTAATTATGCAGTCTGGTGCATCTGCTGAGTTAGCGAGCAATATGTCGATGACCTTACTCTATTTTATTTTAGGGTGTTGCATTGAACAGCAAGCTATCACGCTTATTGATAGTGAAATTTTAATGCAAAAACGACTCGCTTTTGAACAAATTGTACGTGATAAATACCCTCAAACTTGGCAAGTAAGAGAAATTCTTTTTGCTGATGATTTTGCCATGCGTTTTAATTTTGGCTTAGAGCAACTAGTCACAGGGTTTGAACACCAACTGAAGACACCATGAGGTTGGTTTAAAAAGGCCGTTTGTAACTAAACAAACGGCACTTTATTTATACTTAATAACCTATTTATCGTTAATAATCCGTTAGTACAAAGCTACACTGGTCCATAACTTATTGCGGTAGCAATACCAATTGCAGCCATACCTATCACGACCCAAATCATTAAAATAGGGAATACAAATTTAACCCAACGCGTCCACGGCACTTTACCTACCGCCAGTACCGCCATAAGTACACCTGATGTTGGGGTAATAATATTGGTAAAGCCATCACCGAGTTTTAAAATAAGGACACCGGTTTGACGTGTAAGATCAAGAATATCGAGAATAGGCACCATAATAGGCATAACAATCGATGCTTGTCCCGTTCCTGATGTGACTAGCAAGTTAAACAGTAAATTAAAGAAATAAAGTAATTGAGCGCCCCAAAAGTGAGAGGTTTGCTGTAATGGCACTAATGTGGCTTGTACAATAGAATCAAGCACTCGTCCTTCATCTAAAATAACAATAACCGCTCTGGCGATCCCCACCACCAATGCCCCATACACTAAAGATTGAGCACCTTTCATAAAGGTTTTGATATAGTCATTAGGGGCAATTTTAAACATAGCCGCCACAACAATGCTAATCATAATAAAAATGGCTGATAGATGTTCAATCCCCCATTTATATTCAAAAGCGCCATATAAAAACAATCCAATAAACGCTATAAATACCACCAAACTCAATTTTTGCCTCAATGAGAAGGTGCTATCTAATGATTGAGTGTGTGGCTGTTCATAATCAGGATCATCTTTAGCTATTCCATACATATAACTGGTCGTTGGATCATTCGCAATACGTCTGGCATACCAGACAATATAGGCAATAGTGACAACAATTAAGATAGCGAATAATACAACTCGAAAAATAACACCAGAAAAAAGAGGAACTTCAGCTAATGTTTGTGCAGTACCTAAAATAGTTGGATCTAATACACCAACCGCATTACCTGCATAATAGCCTAAATAAACAACTGCAACCCCCGTAATAGCATCAAGTTTCATTGATCGCGAAAGGGCTATTCCTATAGGGATAAACGCAATAACGGCATTGGCCGCAAGCCCAAGGGATGACAACATACCAAAAATAAAAGCAACCGTAATAATAAGAGCTTGATAATTACCTTTGGTTTTAACAATAAGCGCATTAATACCTGAATCAATAGCACGGGTGCGATCATAAATGGCAATCGCGCCACCAATCATAAAGATCAAGAAAATAATACTGGCAGATTGTTTTAACCCTACAGGGATTGCATAAAACACATCCATCAATGAAGCTGGATTTTGTGCAACATAATTAAAGCTATTAGGGACAACGCGGTTTAATCCATTAACGGTTTCCCGCTGATAACTTCCTGCGGGGATCAAATAGGTGGCGATGGCCGCTAAAATAACGATGCCAAAAATAATAATAAAGGCATCAGGCATAGCCCATTTTA
Organism: Proteus sp. G4380; assembly: GCF_963885725.1. Lineage (NCBI taxonomy): Bacteria > Pseudomonadati > Pseudomonadota > Gammaproteobacteria > Enterobacterales > Morganellaceae > Proteus > Proteus sp. G4380. The sequence goes on along the minus strand of NZ_CAWPAV010000033.1, from coordinate 1,457 downwards.
TTTTTTTACTCTTTTCCATACATTCACCTTATTGAGACAGATGCTTAATAACATTTGCAAATAGCACTGTCCTTTCGGTCAATGACGGTAAATCGAGATATTCTTTATCACTATGTTGATAGCCACCAATAGGGCCTAATCCATCAACACTTGGTGTGCCCACACCGGCAGTAAATGAGGCATCAGATCCTCCTCCGGTTGAAATATCTTCAATAGCTAAGCCAATTAAATCCGCTTGCTGTTTAATGATTTCTATTAAATTGGCACTTTCAGGTGTTTTCACCATTGGAGGGCGATTAATGCCACCTTTTAGCGTTAATTTAACCCCCGCTAACACAGGTTGACTACAAACTTTTCTGACTTGCTTATCAATTTCAATCCCCTGCTCATCCGTTGAAATACGCACATCGATTTCAGCTCGTGCATGGGGTGCAACCGTATTGACAGATGTACCACCAGAAATCAGTCCGACATTAACGGAAAGACCTTCATCATGGCGAGAAAGCGCATGTAGGGCCTGAATTTTGTATGAGAGCTCTTGAATAGCACTAATTCCTGCTTCTGGTGCAATACCTGAGTGAGATGCTTTACCTTCAATCAACAGCTCATAAGTTCCAACACCTCGACGAGCGCTAACAATGGCACCATTCGCACGAGCAGGCTCCATAATTAATGCATAAGCTTTATTTTTTGCATATTTTTCAATTAAATGACGCGATGTTTTTGACCCTATTTCTTCATCACAGTTAAGCAATATTTCAACATTTTGATAAGAGAGATCGCCACTTTGTTTGAGTGCATTAATCGCATAGTAAGTTAAAACATGGCTAGCTTTCATATCAATAACACCGGGGCCATAGGCACGGGAGCCATCGATACTAAATGGACGCTCTGCTACTGTTCCTTTAGGAAATACGGTATCTAAATGTGCAGCAATAAAAATTTGTGGGTTTGTGGCATCTTTATGAACTAAACGGTAGTTATTCCCTAGTTGTTCATTTTCAAATACTTCAACAACAAAACCTAATTTTTGGTAGCGTTGAATTAAAAGATCAGCGACTGTATCAACCCCTTGTTTATCATAAGAGCCGCTATCGATATTCACTAACTCCTTTAGAAAATCAACCATTTCATCATATTGTGAATTAATTGTGTGTTGCATTTTATTTACCTCTTGTAATTATAATTTGTCTTTTTTAGCTAGATATTTGAATCAAGATGGCCTTTATCAACTGCAATAAAATGCTTGATAAAAAGCATTAGCCTTAAAATAAAATGTGGATTTATTTATCAATGACATCACATTAAACTTTACATATATTTAATATGATTGCATCTATTTTTTAAAACCATAATAACAATTAATTAAATAGAATAAGATCTGCTAGAAATCACATGATAGAAATAGATAAAATAATCTAAAGCTAATAAGAACATTGAAAAATAGAAAAGAGGTT
>NZ_CAWPAV010000032.1:0-34944 GCF_963885725.1 Proteus sp. G4380 | reverse complement strand
TTTTTTATATTGTTATTTTACTAGATCTTTTTTTTATCTTTTTACTATTTTTTTTTATTTTTCCCCTTGATGAATGTATTTATGACCCCATCTATTTTTCAACTGCAATTACCACTATTGAGTTGCGTTGATGTTTATCCGCTTTGTGATGATATTGAGTCCATTAATTTTTTGACTTGAAAAATGAATATTCATCCTCATATAGATTGGTAATCAAATTGATAAAGAATTCTCTTTGGAGGCGTTTAAATGGGTAAAATTATTGGTATTGACCTGGGTACAACTAACTCTTGTGTTGCTGTAATGGACGGTAAGAATGCCCGGGTTATTGAAAACGGTGAAGGCGATCGTACCACTCCTTCGATTGTTGCATATGCACAAGATGGTGAAATTCTAGTTGGTCAACCGGCAAAACGTCAGGCTGTGACTAACCCACAAAATACATTATTTGCCATCAAACGTTTAATCGGTCGTCGTTTCGAAGACGCGGAAGTACAACGTGATGTTTCTATCATGCCTTACAAAATTATTAAAGCTGATAATGGTGATGCATGGGTTGAAGCACGTAACGAAAAAATGGCTCCACCACAAGTTTCTGCTGAAGTATTGAAAAAAATGAAAAAAACAGCGGAAGATTACTTAGGTGAACCAGTTACAGAAGCTGTTATTACAGTTCCTGCTTACTTTAATGATGCGCAACGTCAAGCAACTAAAGATGCGGGTCGTATCGCGGGTTTAGATGTTAAACGTATTATTAACGAACCAACAGCTGCGGCATTGGCTTATGGTTTAGATCGTGAAGTGGGTAACCGCACTATCGCTGTTTATGACTTAGGTGGTGGTACATTCGATATCTCTATCATCGAAATTGATGAAGTTGATGGCGAAAAAACCTATGAAGTTCTGTCAACCAATGGTGATACTCACTTAGGTGGTGAAGACTTCGATAGCCGTTTAATTAACTACTTAGTTGATGAGTTTAAGAAAGAACAAGGCATTGACCTGCGTAATGATCCATTGGCAATGCAACGTCTGAAAGAAGCTGCAGAAAAAGCAAAAATTGAATTATCTTCAGCTCAACAAACAGATGTGAACTTACCTTATGTTACTGCTGATGCGACAGGGCCTAAACACTTAAATATCAAAGTAACTCGTGCAAAACTGGAATCTTTAGTTGAAGACTTAGTAAAACGTTCAATGGATCCAGTAAAAGTTGCATTAGAAGATGCGGGCTTGAAAGTTAGTGAAGTAAACGACGTTATTCTGGTTGGTGGTCAAACTCGTATGCCTATGGTACAAAAAACTGTGGCTGAGTTCTTCGGTAAAGAACCACGTAAAGACGTTAACCCAGATGAAGCTGTTGCTATGGGTGCTGCTGTTCAAGGTGGTGTATTAGCTGGTGATGTTAAAGATGTTCTGTTACTTGACGTGACTCCACTGTCTTTAGGTATTGAAACTATGGGTGGCGTGATGACTTCGCTGATTGCGAAGAATACCACTATCCCAACTAAACATAGCCAAGTATTCTCTACCGCTGAAGATAATCAATCAGCTGTAACTATTCACGTATTACAAGGTGAGCGTAAACGTGCGAGTGATAACAAATCACTGGGTCAATTTAACTTAGATGGTATTCAACCTGCACCACGTGGTATGCCACAAATTGAAGTGACTTTTGATATCGATGCTGATGGTATCTTGCATGTATCTGCAAAAGATAAAAACAGTGGTCGTGAACAAAACATCACCATTAAAGCTTCTTCAGGTTTAAATGAAGAAGAAATCCAAAAAATGGTACGTGATGCAGAAGCTAATGCAGAAGCAGACCGTAAATTTGAAGAGTTAGTGCAAACACGAAACCAAGCAGATCAATTAGTTCACGGTACACGTAAACAAATTGAAGAAGCGGGTGACAAATTAGCGGCTAACGATAAAGAAGCTATCGAAAAAGCGTTAAGCGAATTAGAAATTGCTTCTAAAGGTGAAGATAAAGCTGCTATTGAAGCAAAACTGCAAGCGTTAGTTGAAGCTTCAAAACCTCTGTTAGAAATTGCACAACAACAAGCTCAAGCGGGTGCAGGTAATACTGCCGATGCAACTGATGCAGGTGCGAAGAAAGATGACGATGTTGTCGATGCAGAGTTTGAAGAAGTAGACGGCAAAGATAAAAAATAATGCCCTTAACGGGCCGCGGTAACTCAATGATGAACAGTTACTGATACCGAAACACGGGCGTCGAGGCAACTCTACGCCCGTGTGCTTATGTCAAGGGTAATCCAGAATGGCGAAAAGAGATTTTTACGAAGTACTCGGGTTAAGTAAAACAGCCGATGAAAAAGAGATCAAACGTGCTTATAAGCGTTTAGCGATGAAATATCACCCAGATCGTAATCAAGGTGATAAAGATTCGGAATCTAAATTTAAAGAAATTAAAGAAGCTTACGAAGTTCTTAGCGATCCACAAAAACGTGCGGCCTATGATCAATATGGTCATGCTGCCTTTGAACAAGGTGGTTTTGGTGGTCAAGGCGGTGGCGGCTTTGGTGGCGCTGACTTTAGCGATATCTTTGGTGATGTATTTGGCGATATTTTTGGTGGTGGTCGTCGTCAACAACGTGCTGCACGCGGCTCAGATTTGCAATACAACATGGACTTAACGCTAGAAGAAGCTGTTCGTGGTATTACCAAAGAGATCCGCATTCCAACCTTAGAAACTTGTGATAAATGCCACGGTAGTGGGGCAAAAGAAGGCACATCAGCGGAAACTTGCTCAACATGTCATGGGGCAGGTCAGGTTCATTTACGTCAAGGTTTCTTCACCGTTCAACAACCATGCCCTACCTGTCATGGTCGCGGTAAAATAATTAAAGAGCCTTGCTCTAAATGTCATGGTGATGGCCGTGTTGAGCGTTATAAAACCTTATCAGTTAAAATCCCGGCGGGAGTGGATACCGGTGATCGTATTCGTTTAAGTGGTGAAGGTGAAGCGGGTGAGCAAGGCGCACCGGCGGGCGATCTGTATGTACAGGTTCATGTTCGTCAGCACCATATATTTGAACGAGATGGTAATAACCTCTATTGCGAAGTACCTATTAACTTTGCGGTTGCAGCATTAGGGGGAGAAATTGAGGTGCCAACTCTCGATGGTCGTGTGAAACTAAAAATTCCAGCAGAAACACAAACTGGCAAAATGTTCCGCATGAAAGGCAAAGGTGTTAAATCTGTACGTAGCCATGGTGTCGGTGATTTAATGTGCCGTGTTGTTGTTGAAACGCCAGTGAAACTGAATGAAAAACAAAAGCAGCTTATGGAACAGCTAGGTGAATCATTTGGTGGTAAAGGTGGTGAAAAAAATACACCGCGCTCTAAGAGTTTCTTAGATGGAGTAAAAAAATTCTTTGATGATTTAACCAAATAATTTTTGCGTTATCTTCATTCCCAAAAAGCCTGATAATGTATTGCCTATCAGGCTTTTTCTTATTAATTTCATAAAAATACCTAGAAACTTATTCTCTGTTATCTTCAATACTCATTCCTCTCTTATTTCATTAGGTATCCTCTGGTAACAAAAAAGGTTGAACAATATTATCTTCACCTCTTATTATTCTTGTGAGTAAATTATCAACTATTCTTAATAAAAAGCACACTATAGTCACAATAATATGGATAAAAAATAGAATGTTTACCTATTTTCTATCAATTCTTGTTTTAAATGTGAATTATTACTTATATTTATCATAAAAAATAATTGTATCAATAGGTTGTATTTTATTTTTTTTATTTTTGTTTTTTATCTTTCGTGATATTACTTATTGATTATTTTTTACATAATCCCTTCTTTACTCTTGATATAAGCGATTGAGATCGAAAAAGCCGAATTATTTTTGCTAAATAATCTGTTTTTTACGAATTCATAATTAGCATATTATTAACACAAATAGACATTTTTAGGTTAACAATATGACAGCAATTATTAGACAATTTTTAAGATTAGAGGCATCAGGCGGTATTCTTCTGATTGTTGCTGCTATTATCGCATTAATAATGGCGAATACACCTCTTAGTGCTTTGTATAATGAGTTTTTATCTATCCCAATAATGATTAAATTTGGGGCATTAGAGCTAGATAAGCCGTTGATCTTATGGGTTAACGATGCACTCATGGCCATCTTTTTCTTAGTGGTAGGATTAGAAGTCAAACGGGAGCTAAAAGAAGGTTCATTAGCGCAACGTGATCGCGCTATTTTTCCTGCAATTGCTGCAGTAGGAGGAATGTTAGCACCTGCTTTGATTTATCTATTTTTTAATCATGGCGATGCGATTGGTCAGCAAGGATGGGCTATTCCGGCAGCAACAGATATTGCTTTTGCTCTAGGTGTAATGGCGTTACTAGGGCGTCGCGTTCCCGTGGAATTGAAAGTCTTTTTATTAGCGCTAGCCATTATTGATGATCTTGGTGTCATTGTGATTATTGCTCTCTTTTATTCTAAGAGTGTGGCATTAGTCCCGTTATTATTGGCAGCGCTAATCACCATCATGTTGTTTATTCTTAATTGGCGTAAAGTGAGTAATACAGCAGTTTACTTAGTCCTAGGCTTTATTTTGTGGGTGTGTATTTTGAAATCAGGTATACATGCCACAATAGCGGGAGTGATTGTTGGATTCTTGATCCCATTAAGAGATAAAGAGGGGGCTTCACCGTCGGAAGAGTTAGAGCATGTTTTACACCCGTGGGTTGCCTATTTAATATTACCGCTATTTGCTTTTAGTAATGCGGGGGTTTCTTTAAATGGCGTTACCCTTGATGGCATGTTATCGACCTTACCCGTTGGTATTGCATTAGGGCTTTTCTTAGGTAAGCCGATTGGGATTTTTCTCTTTAGTTGGGTTTCGGTAAAACTAGGGATTGCAAAATTGCCAGATGCGATTAATCTTAAGCAAATATTTGCCGTTTCTGTTTTATGTGGTATCGGTTTTACTATGTCTATCTTTATCGCAGGTCTTGCGTTTGAAGGTGCTATAGAAGCCTATAATACATACTCTAAACTGGGTATTTTAGTTGGCTCAACCATGGCTGCTGTTGTGGGATATTTATTGCTTAACTCTGTTTTACCGAAGTTGAAGCAGAAGCAAAAATAGTGAAATTGAGTAGGAAACTCGTTTTCTAAACACAATAAAAACCGAGCTATAAACATAAACCTACGGCGCAATACTTTGTATTGTGCCGTAGGTGTTTTTATGAGGATTGGAGAAAGGAACACCAATCGCTAATGCGTTGTTAACGAAGTCTGTGTGATGAGATCACAGAAGTTGAAAGGAAAATCACTATGCGTGTGTCACATCTCAATTTTAATCATCTTTATTATTTTTGGCATGTGTGTAAAGAAGGCTCTGTTGTAGGGGCTGCGGAAGCGCTGTATCTGACACCTCAGACAATTACAGGGCAAATTAAAGCATTAGAAGAAAGATTAGGGGGGAAATTATTCAAGCGTCAAGGGCGCGGATTAGTTCCCTCTGAATTAGGTCAGCTTATTTTTCGCTATGCCGATAAAATGTTTATGCTGAGCCAAGAGATGCTAGATATTGTCAACTATAGTCGAGAATCTAACCTGTTATTTGATGTTGGGGTTGCCGATGCGTTATCCAAACAACTTGTTAGTCGTGTATTAGAAACGGCGGTTATTGATCATGAACAAATACATTTACGCTGTTTTGAATCGACTCACGAATTGTTGTTAGAGCAATTAAGTCAGCATAAGTTAGATATGATTTTATCTGATTGTCCCGTAGATTCCTCACAACAAGAGGGGCTGTTCTCTGTTAAATTGGGTGAGTGTAGTGTCAGTTTTTTCTGCAGTCAGCCAATACCAGAAAAGCCATTCCCAGAATGTTTAGAAGATAGAAAATTGCTTATCCCTGGTCGACGCTCTATGTTAGGTCGTCATTTGTTAACTTGGATACGCAATAAAAATCTTCAAGTAGAAATTTTAGGTGAATTTGATGATGCTGCATTAATGAAAGCATTTGGTTTAAATCATAATGCTATCTTTGTTGCACCTTCTATTTATACCAATGAGACATTTGTCCAAAGTAATATTGAGGAAATAGGCACATTAGACTCGGTAAAAGAAGAGTATTACGTTATTTTTGCTGAACGTATGATCCAGCATCCGGCAGTACAACGTGTGTGTAATACCGATTTTTCAGCTTTGTTTAGTGGTGAAAAGAAAGCCAATAACGAATGAAATACGTAGAGTTTGCATAGACAGAATGTAAAAAAACCGGCCTAAGCCGGTTTTTTAAACACAAAAACAATAATTACATTGCTTTGATTTGTGCTTGCAGATTAGCTTTATGACGTGCTGCTTTATTCTTATGAATTAAGCCTTTAGTTGCCTGACGGTCAACAATTGGTTGCATGTCATTAAATGCTTTTTGTGCTGCTTCTTTATCACCAGAAGCAACTGCTGCGTATACTTTTTTGATGTAAGTACGCATCATTGAACGACGGCTTGCGTTGTGCTGACGACGCTTTTCAGACTGAACCGCACGTTTCTTAGCTGATTTGATATTAGCCAAGTTCCAACTCCCAAATATATTCTAGCGAGGACAATACAAAGGTGAAGGAATATGCCTTTTCAACCTAAGTTTGTCAATGGATTTATACAAAATTAGCGTCGTTGTACGCGACACTGGTTTCGTTGTGATGGCGCAAGATTTTATCAGTTAAGACGGGTAGAATACAGTCTTTTGAGTGAAAAAATCATCAAAATCGTGTATATGAGTAATAAATAATAGATTCTAAGCGGATCTACGGTTGATTTTGTGCGATTTTATAACCAACAAGTGAGTAATCGTTTATTTTTTGTTAGCAGTGAGCATGTTAATTTAACAATCATAGTGAATTGACAAAGCAAGATATTACTCACCAATAAACATTGATATATTGGGTTACTCTCGAGCCTTTGACAAGGTATAATCCAATTATTTCCACGGTATTGAGCCAGTTATGGAGCTAATTCGCGGTATACAGAATATTCGAGCACAACATCATGGTTGTGTTCTAACAATTGGCAATTTTGATGGTGTCCATCGCGGTCATCAGGCATTATTAAAACACTTGAAGCAAGAAGCATCACGTCGTGGCCTACCTACTGTTGTGATGACATTTGAACCTCAACCTCTGGAGTTTTTTTTGCCAGAGAAAGCACCTGCTCGTCTAACGCGCCTACGCGATAAGATAAAATATTTGGCAGAGTGTGGTATTGATTACCTGTTATGTGTCAAATTTGATAAGCAATTTGCAGCACAAACACCGGAAGAGTTTGTTTCATCACTCTTAGTTGATAAATTAGGTGTGAAGTTTTTAGCCATTGGCGATGATTTTCGTTTTGGTAAAAATAGAGCAGGTGATTTTCATTTTTTACAACAAGCCGGTGCTCGATACGGATTTGAGGTGGCAAATACCGAAAGTTATTGTGACAAAGGATTACGTATTAGCAGTACGGCGGTACGAGAAGCCTTATTCAATGACGATTTAGCATTAGCTGAATCATTGCTTGGACACCCTTATAGCGTTTGTGGACGCGTGGTACATGGTAATCAATTAGGCAGAACTATTGGTTTTCCAACCGCCAATATTCCCATGAAACGCTTAGTGGCACCTGTTGCTGGTGTTTATGCGGTTGATGTTTATTTAGCCGACCATCAATCGCCTTTAGCGGGGGTGGCTAATATTGGCAGTCGTCCTACCGTAAAAGGTAAGGGTGTACAATTAGAAGTTCATTTAATCGACGTTAATATGGATTTATATGGACGTCGTATTGATGTTGTGTTACGAAAGAAATTACGTAATGAACAGCGATTTGCATCATTGGATGCGTTGAAACAGCAAATCGCAAATGATGTGGCTGCTGCTAGGGATTTTTTATTGCAGCGGTCGGAGTCATAAACTAGCGGAAACTTGGAACTGAGAATCGAATGAGTGACTATAAAAATACCCTGAACTTACCAGAAACAGGGTTCCCTATGCGCGGGGATTTAGCAAAGCGCGAACCAGAAATGTTATCACGTTGGTACAAAGAAGGTTTGTATCAAGCTATTCGTCAAGCTAAAAGTGGTAAGAAAACATTTATTTTGCATGATGGCCCTCCTTATGCCAACGGCAATATTCATATTGGTCACTCAGTAAACAAAATTCTCAAAGATATTATTATTAAATCCAAAGGGCTGTCAGGCTTTGATTCTCCGTACATTCCAGGATGGGATTGTCACGGATTACCTATTGAATTAAAAGTTGAACAAATTGTAGGTAAACCAGGAGAAAAAGTCTCTGCAGCTCAATTCCGCGAGGAGTGCCGTAAATATGCTTATGAGCAAATAGAGGCGCAGAAAAAAGATTTTATTCGTTTAGGTGTGCTAGGAGATTGGGACAAACCTTATCTCACTATGGACTACAAAACGGAAGCCAATACTATTCGTGCATTAGCGCGTATTATCGCTAATGGTCACCTATTAAAAGGGGCAAAACCTGTTCACTGGTGTACGGCTTGTGGTTCATCGCTAGCTGAAGCGGAAGTGGAATATTACGATAAAACCTCTCCTTCTATCGATGTGCGTTTCCGTGCGGTTGATTCAAACGCTGTAGCGGCTAAATTTGGTGTCGTCACTGATAAACCTATTTCTTTAGTTATTTGGACTACCACACCATGGACATTACCTGCTAACCGTGCAATTGCATTAAATGGCGAATTTAATTACGCATTAGTTTCATTTGATGATGAGTGCGTCATTTTAGCGGCAGACTTAGTTGAACACGTTATGAAACGTATCGGTGTCACAGACTGGGCTGTTTTAGGTGAATGTAAAGGTAGTGATTTAGAATTATTGCGCTTCAATCACCCATTTATGGGCTTTGATGTGCCAGCCATTTTAGGCGATCACGTTACATTAGATGCCGGTACGGGGGCTGTTCATACCGCACCGGGTCATGGTCCTGATGACTTTGTTATTGGTCAAAAATATGGTTTAGAAGTGGCTAATCCGGTTGGACCTAATGGTTGTTATCTTCCTAATACGTATCCGACCTTAGATGGTGTGTTTGTTTTTAAAGCTAATGATGTGATTGTTGAGTTACTAAAAGAAAAGGGTGCTCTATTACATCATGAAGCAATGCAACATAGTTATCCTTGCTGTTGGCGACATAAAACACCGGTTATCTTCCGTGCCACTCCACAATGGTTTATCGGTATGGATAAAAATGGATTACGTCAACAATCCTTAAAAGAGATCAAAGGTGTTAAATGGATCCCTGATTGGGGCCAAGCACGTATTGAGTCAATGGTGGAAAACCGTCCTGACTGGTGTATTTCTCGTCAGCGTACTTGGGGAACACCAATGTCGCTGTTTGTGCATAAAGAAACACAAGAGCCTCATCCTCGTACTCTAGAGTTAATGGAAGAAGTCGCTAAGCGTGTAGAAGTGAGTGGTATTCAAGCTTGGTGGGACTTAGATATCCGCGAACTGCTGGGTGATGAAGCTGATGACTACATGAAAACACCTGACACACTTGATGTTTGGTTTGATTCAGGATCAACACACTCAACCGTAGTTGATGCTCGCCCTGAATTCCATGGCAATTCAGCTGATCTCTATTTAGAAGGTTCAGACCAACATCGTGGTTGGTTTATGTCTTCTCTTATGATTTCAACAGCAATTAAAGGCAAAGCGCCTTATCGTGAAGTATTAACACACGGTTTTACCGTAGATGGACAAGGCCGTAAAATGTCGAAATCCATTGGTAATACTGTTAGCCCTCAAGATGTAATGAACAAACTGGGTGCGGATATTTTACGTTTATGGGTTGCCTCCACCGATTATACGGGTGAAATTGCGGTTTCCGATGAGATCTTAAAACGTTCTGCTGATACTTATCGTCGTATTCGTAATACAGCGCGTTTCTTCTTAGCGAACTTAAATGGCTTTGATCCGGCTAAACATCAAGTTAAACCTGAAGAGATGGTAATACTTGATCGTTGGGCGGTCGGTCGTGCGAAAGCGGCACAGGAAGATATCCTCAAACACTATGAAAACTACGATTTCCATAATGTTATTCAGCGTCTTATGCAGTTCTGCTCAGTAGAAATGGGATCTTTCTATCTAGATATCATTAAAGACAGACAATACACTGCGAAAAGCGACAGTGTTGCTCGCCGTAGTTGTCAAACTGCGCTATACCATATTATCGAAGCATTAGTACGTTGGATGGCACCAATTATGTCGTTCACCGCAGATGAGATTTGGGCACAGTTACCGGGTGAGCGTGCGAAATTTGTGTTCACTCAAGAATGGTACACAGATTTATTTGGTTTAGAGGCATCTGAAACCTTAAATGATGAGTACTGGGCGGAGTTATTAGCCGTTCGTAGTGAAGTCAATAAGGTGTTAGAGCAAGCTCGTACCGATAAGCAACTACGTGGTTCTTTAGAAGCGGCAGTAACACTGTATGCGGATAAAGCCTTAGCGGAAAAACTGAATGCATTAGGAAACGAATTGCGTTTTGTTTTACTTACCTCTCAAGCGACCGTTGCTGATATTCATGATGCGCCAGAAAACGCGTTAGCATCTGATATGGCGGGGCTGAAAATTGTCTTGAGTAAAGCGCAAGGTGAAAAATGTCCACGTTGCTGGCACTATGCAACTGACATTGGTCAAGTGGCGGAACACGCTGATTTATGTGGTCGCTGTGTTACTAACGTAGCCGGTAACGGTGAAGAACGTAAGTTTGCTTAATTGATGAAGAAAACACTTTGCTCTACAGGTTTACGCTGGCTCTGGTTGGCTATTGCTGTAGTGGTGTTGGACTTAGGTACAAAACAGTATTTCATGCAGACATTCCGTCTGTATGAATCTGTGGCTGTCATGCCTTTTTTCAACTTCACTTATGCTCATAACTATGGCGCAGCTTTTAGCTTTTTAGCCGATAAAGGCGGATGGCAACGTTGGTTTTTTGCATTAATCGCACTGGCAATCTGCATTGTCTTAGTGGTGATGATGTATAAAAATAAAGCGAGTGCCAAGCTAAGTAATATTGCTTATGCGCTTATTATAGGCGGAGCATTGGGTAATCTTTCTGATCGTCTGATCCATGGATTTGTCATCGATTTTCTGGACTTTTATGTCGGTGATTGGCATTGGCCTACTTTTAATATTGCTGATGTGTCTATTTGTCTTGGTGCAGGTTTAATTATCATTGAGAGCTTTTTCCCTGATAAGAATGCCAGCCCACAAGAAACCAACAAGCAGAAGTAATCTGACAGATCAGTTAACTAAAATAACCCCTGCCTAATGGCGGGGGTTACGCTTAATAGAAGGTATTAGTATGAGTATGCAGATCCTCAATAATAGTGCGGTATTGCTGAATTTCACCTTAAAATTGGCAGACGGCTCTGTTGCTGAATCTACACAAGCACATGGAAAACCGGCGTTATTTCGTCTTGGTGATGAAAGCTTATCGCCTGCTTTAGAAGCAGAGTTGGTAGGACTTAAAGAAGGGGAAAAGAAAACCTTCACGCTTGCGGGGGAGCATATTTTTGGTAAATATAATCCTGATCTTATTCAATACTTTATGCCTTCTGATTTTGCGCAATCCGGTATTCCTGAAACAGGTACCATTATGCTGTTTACGGCAATGAATGGTAATGAAATGCCAGGAATTGTGCAGGAAGTGACGGAAGATTCTGTTACTGTCGATTTTAATCATCCATTAGCGTTACAAGATGTCACATTTGATATTGAAGTCGTCAGTATTGATCCACAGGAGGAAACAACAAATGCAAATATTGCTGGCTAACCCACGAGGCTTTTGTGCGGGTGTTGACCGAGCTATCAGCATTGTTGAACGTGCATTAGAAATCTATGGCGCGCCAATTTATGTACGCCACGAAGTGGTTCATAATCGCTATGTAGTCAATGATTTACGCGAACGTGGTGCTATTTTTATTGAAGAAATCTCCGAAGTGCCGGATAACGCTATTTTGATCTTCTCCGCACACGGTGTTTCTCAAGCTATTCGCCAAGAGGCACGCTCTCGTAATTTAACGATGCTTTTTGATGCCACTTGTCCTTTAGTGACCAAAGTACATATGGAAGTCGCAAGGGCGAGCCGTAAAGGTAAAGAGGCCATTTTAATTGGCCATGCCGGACACCCAGAAGTTGAAGGGACGATGGGGCAATACAGTAACCCAGAAGGGGGAATGTATTTGGTTGAATCTCCAGATGATGTATGGAAACTAAAAGTGAAAGATGAAGATAATCTTTGCTTTATGACACAAACTACATTATCCGTCGATGATACTTCCGAAGTGATTGATGCCTTAAATAAGCGATTCCCTAAAATCATCGGGCCTCGTAAAGATGATATCTGCTATGCGACAACCAATCGTCAAGAAGCTGCTCGAGAGCTTGCAGAGCGTGCCGATGTCGTGTTTGTTGTTGGCTCTAAAAACTCATCTAACTCAAATCGATTAGCAGAGCTTGCACAACGTGCAGGCAAACCCTCTTATTTAATCGATAGTGCTGAAGATATTGATGAAATATGGGTAAGCCATGCCAATATTGTTGGGGTGACAGCAGGAGCATCAGCACCAGATATTTTAGTTCAACAAGTCTTAGCACGATTAAAGGCCTTTGGTGCAGAAGAAGTGATTGAGCTATCTGGCAGAGAAGAAAACATTGTTTTTGAAGTGCCAAAAGAGTTACGTCTTGACTATAAAGTAGTCGAATAATAACAATAGCTATAAACATTTAATTTACCAAGCAGAGCCAAGGCTCTGCTTTTTTTATCTCCTTTTTTATAAATCGTAAAATTTAATGAATAATCATGCGGTTCATCGCTTTTGCTGATGATCTCTATCCTTTTGTTCGTTTTTCTTATTATCGTCGTTAAATGCTGGCATCAAACGAATGACATCGTTAATCTGTAAAGTATTAATAAAGATCATAAGTGTTATTAAGGAGAACATAGATTATGTCTGCAACAGAACTTCGTCTTGCCGTAGTGGGGGCTGGAGGGCGTATGGGGCGCCAGCTGATCCAAGCGATTAATCAGCAACAAGGTGTGGTATTAGGTGCTGCTTTTGAACGTACTAATTCTTCATTGATAGGGGCTGATGCAGGAGAGTTAGCGGGAATTGGTCATATCGGTATCACTGTTACTGATAATTTATTAGCTCAAGTAGGGCAATTTGATATTTTAATCGATTTTACGCGTCCAGAGGGTACGTTGTCCCATCTGGCATTTTGTGTTGAGCATCATAAAGGCATGATTATTGGAACTACCGGTTTTGATGAAGAAGGTAAAAAAGCCATTAATTGTGCAGCACAAACTATTCCTATTGTCTTTGCTGCTAACTTTAGTGTTGGCGTTAATTTAGTGCTTAAATTATTAGAGAAGGCAGCTAAAGTGATGGGATCTTATAGTGATATTGAAATTGTAGAAGCTCACCATCGTCATAAGGTTGATGCACCATCTGGTACGGCCTTAGCGATGGGCGAGTCGATTGCAGAGACTTTAGGTCGTGATCTGAAAGATTGTGCGGTTTATCAACGAGTTGGACATACAGGAGAACGTGATCCTCGCAGTATTGGCTTTGCGACTATTCGTGCAGGGGATATTGTGGGTGAGCACACTGCTATTTTTGCGGATATTGGTGAGCGAGTAGAGATTAGCCATAAGGCATCAAGTCGAATGACCTTTGCAAATGGTGCAGTTAAGTCAGCTATTTGGTTAAGTGAAAGAAAGTCTGGTCTTTATAATATGAAAGATGTGCTTTCTTTAGAAGAATTATGATTTTGTTTTATATTTAATTTATTGAAAACCCATGATTATTTATATTATTTGTGGGTTTTTATTGTTATTTGTCCGGTCTTTGTTTGTTGTTTTTATTTTTTAATAACTTCCTTTGTTTTCTTCCGTTTTTATAGTTAAAATTTCGCTTAAGTCTCTTTTTTTCTTTTTTCTATCATCTTTTTAAAATATCTTGGTAAGCAAACGGTTAAATTTGTAAGATGGGTGATGGAAATTGTCACTTAGCTGATTAAATTGCTAATGATTGATATTTTTTTAATTAAAAGAGTGTTTTTTCTAGACATCTGCTCATGGGATCTTTAGAATGCGCCCAATTTGCCAAAAATTTGCCCAAATTTATGTTTTTGGCATTGATTTAGAGTCTTAAATCTGAATTAATATGCATGAAATGTGATTTATTATTCTCTGGAGGGCGTTTTGATTAAATCAGCTATACTGGTTCTAGAAGATGGGACCGAATTCCACGGCAGGTCGATAGGCGCAGAAGGCGCTGCTATCGGTGAAGTCGTTTTTAATACTTCCATGACCGGTTACCAAGAAATATTAACCGACCCTTCTTACTCCCAACAAATTGTTACTCTCACCTATCCTCATATTGGCAATACCGGCGTTAATTCCTCAGATGAAGAATCAGCAACTATCCATGCTCAAGGGTTAATTATTCGCGATTTACCCCTAGTGATGAGTAATTATCGTGCCGAAGAGAGCTTAGCCGATTACCTTAAACGTCATCAGATTGTGGCGATAGCTGATATTGATACACGTAAATTGACGCGATTATTGAGAGAAAAAGGCGCACAAAACGGTTGTATTATCGCAGGCACTCATCTTGATGCTAAACAAGCGCTTGAAAAAGCAAAAGCGTTTCCAGGATTAAAAGGAATGGATTTGGCGAAAACGGTGACAGTGAAACAACCTTATCAATGGACACAAGGCAGTTGGACATTAAAAGGGGAGTTGCCCGCCACTCAATCACCACAAGATCTCCCTTTACATGTGGTGGCCTATGATTTTGGTGTGAAACGTAATATTTTACGTATGTTGGTGGATAGAGGCTGTCGAGTGACAGTGGTTCCAGCACAAACCTCAGCCCAAGAAGTGTTAGCGCTCTCACCTGATGGCATTTTTCTCTCTAATGGTCCGGGGGATCCAGAGCCCTGTGATTATGCAATTGACGCCATCCAAACTTTCTTAACTACCGATATTCCAGTATTTGGTATCTGCTTAGGGCACCAATTATTAGCCTTGGCGAGTGGTGCAAAAACCGTAAAAATGAAATTTGGTCATCATGGTGGCAACCATCCCGTTAAAGATTTAGATAATAACAGTGTGATGATCACCGCCCAAAACCACGGCTTTGCTGTTGATGAAGCATCGTTACCTGATTGTTTAAGAGTGACACATAAATCACTATTTGATGGTTCTCTACAAGGTATTCATCGCACAGATAAAGCTGCATTTAGTTTCCAAGGTCACCCAGAAGCGAGTCCAGGGCCGCATGATGCGGCGCCGCTTTTTGATCACTTTATTGAACTTATTGAGCAATATCGTCAAAACCTGCAATCAGTGACAAACAAATAAATCAGGAGTGAAAAAAATGGCTAAAAGAACAGATATTAAAACAATCCTGATTTTAGGTGCAGGCCCGATTGTGATTGGTCAAGCGTGTGAATTTGATTATTCAGGCGCACAAGCGTGTAAGGCACTGCGCGAAGAGGGATATCGTGTTGTTTTGGTAAATTCAAATCCTGCTACCATTATGACAGATCCTGAAATGGCAGATGCCACTTATATTGAGCCTATTCATTGGCAAGTGGTCAGAAAGATTATTGAGAAAGAGCGCCCTGATGCCATATTACCGACAATGGGCGGACAAACGGCATTAAACTGTGCCTTAGAATTAGAGCGTCAAGGGGTGTTAGCTGAATTTGGCGTAACAATGATAGGTGCAACGGCTGATGCTATTGATAAAGCGGAAGATAGACAACGCTTTGATAAAGCGATGAAAAAAATTGGTCTGGATACGGCTCGTTCAGGCATCGCTCATACTATGGACGAAGCATTTGCAGTGGCTGAGCAAGTGGGTTTCCCTTGTATTATTCGCCCTTCATTTACTATGGGGGGAACAGGGGGGGGGATCGCCTATAATCGTGAAGAATTTGAAGAAATTTGTACTCGAGGTTTAGATTTATCACCGACCAATGAACTATTAATTGATGAATCATTAATTGGCTGGAAAGAGTATGAAATGGAAGTGGTGCGCGATAAAAATGATAACTGTATTATCGTTTGCTCCATTGAAAACTTTGATGCGATGGGTATTCATACTGGTGACTCTATCACGGTTGCTCCAGCGCAAACGCTAACAGACAAAGAATATCAAATTATGCGTAATGCCTCGATGGCCGTATTACGCGAGATTGGGGTTGAAACCGGTGGCTCCAATGTGCAATTTGCCGTTGATCCTAAAACAGGGCGTTTAATTGTTATTGAAATGAATCCTCGTGTTTCTCGCTCATCAGCATTAGCGTCAAAAGCAACAGGTTTCCCAATTGCAAAAGTCGCGGCCAAACTTGCAGTAGGTTATACCCTCGATGAGTTGATGAATGATATCACTGGAGGAAGAACCCCAGCCTCTTTTGAACCTTCTATTGATTATGTAGTGACTAAAATCCCTCGCTTTAACTTTGAAAAATTTGCCGGTACCAATGACCGTTTAACCACGCAAATGAAATCTGTTGGTGAGGTGATGGCTATTGGGCGTACTCAACAAGAGTCAATGCAAAAAGCATTACGCGGACTAGAGGTTGGTGCAACTGGGTTTGATCCTAAAGTAAACCTCGACGATCCCGAAGCGCTCACCAAAATTCGTCGTGAATTAAAAGAAGCCGGATCGGATCGCATTTGGTATATCGCGGATGCTTTCCGTGCTGGAATGTCGGTTGATGGGGTGTTTAATCTCACCAATATCGATCGTTGGTTCTTAGTGCAAATAGAAGAGATTGTTCGCCTAGAAGAGCAAGTGGCACAACTTGGTTTAGCAGGTCTAAATGCTGATTTCTTGCGTCAATTAAAACGTAAAGGTTTTGCTGATGCACGCCTAGCTAATATCTTGAATGTGAAAGAGCAAGTCATTCGCCAACTACGGGAACAATATCAATTACACCCAGTTTATAAACGGGTTGATACTTGTGCGGCAGAATTTGCTACGGATACCGCTTATATGTACTCCACTTATGAAGAAGAGTGTGAGTCGGATCCAAATCAAGACAAACCTAAAGTGATGGTCTTAGGTGGTGGTCCAAATCGTATCGGTCAGGGGATAGAGTTTGATTATTGTTGTGTTCATGCCGCTCTAGCATTACGGGAAGATGGGTATGAAACCATTATGGTCAATTGTAATCCAGAAACGGTTTCAACGGATTATGATACCTCCGATAGACTTTATTTTGAGCCAGTCACCCTTGAAGATGTATTAGAAATAGTACGGATCGAAAAACCACAAGGCGTGATTGTGCAATATGGTGGTCAAACGCCATTAAAATTAGCAAGAGCTTTAGAAGCTGAAGGGGTGCCTGTTATCGGTACCAGTCCTGATGCAATCGATAAGGCAGAAGACAGAGAACGTTTCCAAAAAGCCGTGGATAAGTTAGGGTTAAAACAACCAGAAAATGCCACAGTGACGACATTAGAAGAAGCGGTAGAGAAGGCAAAATCTATTGGTTACCCGCTGGTGGTACGTCCATCTTATGTCCTTGGTGGACGAGCAATGGAAATTGTTTACGATGAAATTGATTTACGTCGTTATTTCCAAACGGCGGTCAGTGTTTCTAATGATGCACCCGTACTGTTAGACCGATTCCTAGATGATGCCATTGAAGTAGATGTTGATGCGATTTGTGACGGTCAACAAGTGGTGATAGGCGGTATTATGGAGCATATCGAACAAGCGGGTGTTCACTCTGGAGACTCAGCTTGCTCTCTACCTGCTTATACTTTAAGCCAAGATATTCAAGATATAATGCGCAAGCAAGTACGTGAACTCGCTTTTGAATTAGGCGTTAAAGGGTTGATGAACGTACAGTTTGCGGTGAAAGGTAATGATGTTTATCTTATCGAAGTGAATCCTCGCGCCGCACGTACAGTGCCTTTTGTCTCTAAAGCAACCGGTGTGCCATTAGCAAAAGTTGCTGCTCGCGTGATGATAGGACAAAGTCTTGAACAGCAAGGCGTTACCAAAGAGGTGATCCCTCCTTACTACTCGGTTAAAGAGGTGGTACTTCCCTTTAATAAATTCTCAGGTGTCGATCCTATTTTAGGGCCTGAAATGCGATCTACTGGTGAAGTGATGGGGGTTGGTGCTACCTTTGCACAAGCTTTTGCTAAGGCGATGTTAGGTAGCAATTCCACCATGAAGAAAAAAGGAAGAGCGCTACTTTCGGTTCGCGAAGGTGATAAAAAGCGTGTCGTTGATTTAGCAACTAAGCTATTGAAAAATGGTTTTGAGTTAGATGCAACACATGGTACTGCCATTGTCTTGGGGGAAGCCGGTATCAATCCTCGCCTAGTGAATAAAGTGCATGAAGGGCGACCTCATATTCAAGATAGAATTAAAAATGGTGAGTATGACTATATTGTCAATACGACTGCCGGTCGCCAAGCTATTGAGGATTCAAAACTGATCCGCCGTAGTGCATTACAATATAAAGTTCACTATGACACTACATTAAATGGCGGATTTGCGACAACACTGTCATTGAGTGCTGATCCTACTATTGATGTTATTTCAGTCCAAGAGATGCATGCAAAGATAAAAAAATCTTAACTTTTTAGTTGTCGTTATACCAATCCCGAATAGGTATTAATTACCTATTCGGGATTTTTCTTTTTTTCTATGTAATAGAAAAAAGAAAGCCCCACATAACGACATGTAGGGCGAGTGCAAAACAAAGAGGTGGGTGCAGATCTTTTTTCAAGAATGGAGGCAAGAAAATAAAATAAGTAAATTTCTTTGTTTTAGCGGATTGATTTTGTCTTTTTTAGATGTCAGTGTCAACAAGAATATTTATTAGTTATTCATGTAACATGTTGTTTTAATTTGATTAATTTTAAAAAATACTACCAGTAAGGTATAGAGGTGAGGGAAAATTCTGCTACTATAGCGGTGGGTGCTTGGATCGTTTTGGTTCAAGCATTGCGCTAGAGCCAAAAAGACAAAAGCCCCGAATTTTATTTTCATAAAATCCGAGGCAGTCTCAAAGCTCAACAACTTGATTCTGCCTCCTTTATTAAAAGGAGTCAATCAAATTGACGAAAATAACCTTATTTGGCATTACGGTTGTCTGTGTGACGGTACTTATGTTTGCTTTAATTGTCGGTGAACGATTATGTTCGCTTAACATTAGTAACGGAAACATGGTCGTTCAAGCTATTTTGATGTGTCATCAATAGCTTGATGGGGGAGGTTTCCTCCCCCCAATTTTTGTTCAAGTTGTGAGATATGTGGTACAAGCACCCGGTCTTT
Source organism: Proteus sp. G4380 (assembly GCF_963885725.1). NCBI lineage: Bacteria > Pseudomonadati > Pseudomonadota > Gammaproteobacteria > Enterobacterales > Morganellaceae > Proteus > Proteus sp. G4380. The sequence goes on along the minus strand of NZ_CAWPAV010000032.1, from coordinate 15,553 downwards.
AAAAATATCCCCCTATTTGGCCATCCCAATGAAATTCTTTTTTAAGATAACTGGATCTGTTACCTATGGTTATATTTGCTTTTAACGTACCATGACCAGAATCATTAATTCTACATTCTTCGTCTAATGCGTAGTGTGCTGATGTCGGCGATATTTCAGCTATTTTTTTAGAATGCTCGCTAAATATAATCTTATCTGGATAAGTTAATTTCTCATTAATATGTCCGATGAGTTTATCCGATGGATTTAATGTTACATCATATAATTCCGTAGTAATATAAATGGGATAAAGTAAGTTTTTCGGCTCACCTTTAAATACTAATCTTGGCGTTAAAATAAGATGTGTTGTAGTGGTTGACCAACCATTTTGACAAGATGAAGCAAGGGCACCTGTATCTGTATAGATAAATTTAGAATTATAATCAAGAGAGATTATTTTATATGCGTTATTGGCAGGAAAATAGTCAATATTAATTTTATACTTTTTAGGATCGACATAAGGCTGATTATTACTATCAAAGGTTGTGACTTCTAGTGTTAATTGTTTTGGACTGGTTAGATATTGTTTCGGTACCTGAATTTTTACTGGGTCATGTATATTATATTTAGGTGCATAGTTTTGTCTTTCTTCTAAGGCGATAGAAGTGCCGTTTTCATCAAATAACTCGAAGTTAATCGCTTTAGGTGTGTCTGATGAAGACCATTTAACAATAAACTGATCGTCTGAAGTGTATAAAGGTTGCCAAGTTAAATCATCCAAATGTGTATTTGATTTGCTCTCTCCCGCAGATAGAAACTCAAATGAGTTAATTTTGATGCGAGGCGATGCTTGTATAATGACGTTATAGCTTTGCTCATGATCTTGAAAATAATTATTATTTTTCACCTCAAGTGTTAATGTTGTTTGCCCAATATTAAGGTTTTTGATAATCCCATCTGGGGTGATTTCAACTATGTTAGGTTGACTACTATACCAAGTTGCATTCGCTTCAACGGGTACATCTGGCGTAGGGCTTTGAGCCATCAATAATTTATCTGCAGCAGAATCAGGTGTTAATACAATATAATTCTTTTTAAAATAATAACTTAGTGCGGCTTTTCCTTGCTGATAGTCTACAGTTTGGCTATCCGCTAGGAATTTATCTGTAGCATCACTTTGTATTACTATTTTTGTTTTTCCTGGTTTAATGGCGGTTAAGTTACCTTTACTATCAATGGTGGCTACCAAGGTATCGCTACTAGAGAAATGAATGGGGGTATTTTTAACCTCTGGATTATCAAATTCCGCTGTTATTTGATGGGTAATGCCATCATTCCAGATCGATTGTATGGTGTGAGGAGAGGTTACTTTCAGTTTTGGTGGCGCTTTTTCTATCACTAAAGGATAGCTATTTTTAGCTGATGGATATTGCTCATTACCTAAGGTTTGTAAGGTAATAATTGTAGTACCAGCCTTTTTCATGGAGATTTGCCCACTTGTTGTATCAATGGAAGCAACAGTAGGATCAGAGCTTGACCATATTACCTGCATATTTTGTGGTACACCTTTATAACTTAACGCATCAATCACAGTTGATTTGTAGATTTCCTGTTGGATAGGTTTCTCAAAGGTAATTTCAGATTTAGGGATAGCCACTTTAATCGTCAATGGCTCTGCGATAGTTATTGTTTCAGCTTGAGCGGTTAAGATAATATCGGACATCGTATTTGCTGTAACATTTGTTTGATATTCACCATTGCCCACTGACTTTAATGGATTGTCACTAAAATTAGGCTTACCACTGATAGTTTTAATCTCAACATTCTTGCCATCAATAGTATTATCGTATTTATCCATTAATTTTACGCTTAATAACGTACTATCTTTATTATCAGCATTTATAGAACGACGATGACTATTAAAGGTTGATTTATGAATATCTATTTCAGCCGGCATGACAGTAATATCTTGTGTTGATTTATAATTATTAGAATCAAGATAAGCGCTCATCTTCAAGCGTCCCGCGACATGACTAGTCACTCGATTCGTTGCTATCCCCTTATCATTAGTATAAGTGCTGTAATGATAATCATCTGCTGATCCGAGTAATTTCCATGACACAATAACATTAGGTAATACATTATTATTGGCATCAACGACAGTCGCTTGGTAGTTAACACCTTTATCTCCTGCGGTTATGGTTGTTCTATCAACCTCAACAGCGCGTATTTTCCATGTCGTCACATCGGCATTAAGTTGTAATATTTTTTGTTTTTTGAAATGGGTGCCATTTACCATAACACCAATCTGTGCTGTGCCCGATTGAGTTCCTGTTATTTCAATCTCATAGCGTCCTGGTGATATTTGTTGTGCTTGACTAAATTTGATGGTTGGATTTTTAGAAAATCCGCTTACTTGTTGGTTGGGGATGATATTTCCATTTTTATCTTTAATAACAAATGTCAATAATGCCTTATCTTTGCCATTAGCAATGATTTGACTCGGGTTCAACGACAGTTCTGACATCGTTTCATCAATGTGACCCGTTAAAAAGTGAACATCATCTGCTATATAAGTACCTGTTGCTAATATTGCGCTGACTTTGGCAACACCGACAGAGCGTCGAGATAATCCAACTATTGCTACACCATTATCATCTGTAAAAGTTAATGGTGTTTCGAGTTGACTACCTTCATTCGTTGACCAAGCGACAGGTACACCTATACCGACAGGATTATCATGGTTATCAACCAAATAGGCTTTATAAGTAATGGACTCCCCAGCATGTGGTTGCATATTGCTAATAGTAAAGTTTTTCACCTTTGCTGTTGTGTTATTAGGGAGCACCGTTAAAGAAACGGATTGTTTTATTGCTAATGGAGCAACGTGAGCCGATAACGAGGTTTTTCCGGTTTTTAATGCGCTCACTTGGGCTTGATAAATGCCTTTTTGTTTCTCTTTAAAGGGCGTAATCGTTGTTTGTAAATTAGTCTGCGGCGTTAAGGTGATTTTATTGGCTAAGTTGGGCAATAAATTACCTTCTTTATCCTTTAAGGTTATTGTTACGGTCGCTTTATTTGCCCCTGCGACAATAGTGTCAGGGAATATGGCAACAGTAGAAAGAGAGGCCGAAATATCACCTTCCGTAAAGGTGACAATGTGATCAGCATTGACAGATTGTTGGTTATTGAGCACTGCCGTTACTTTCGCTTTTCCTGCCTGAGTACTTGAGAGGGTAATTTCAGCTATTCCTTGCTTATTGGTCATGCTTAATGGTGCTGCAAGCTTACCGAGATCACTTATCCAACCGACAGTAACGCCTTTTGATACTGGATTGTTATGTTTATCGGTGATTTGTGCTTGAATAATGACTTTGTCTTTACCATTCGCTGTTACGGTATAAGGTGCCATAACCTTAACGGAGTGGATCTTGACTGTTTTATTATCTGTTAAAAATCCTAAAGATTGCGTTACCGTAATACTATCAATAGTGGCGGTAATTTGACTGAGTCCCGCTTTTGTACCTCTAATATGTGCTTGATAATTGCCGTTAGCCGTTTCTGTGATTTTACTGAATTGAATAGTGCTGTTATCTCCAATTAGCGCAATATCGTTATTACGACCTATTACCGGATTATCAAATTTATCACGCAGGTCTATTTTACCCACAGCAAAGGCATTACCATCGGCAATGATAGATTGTGGTTCAATCGTCAAATAACTATTTTGTTGCACTGGCGCTCCCGCAACAAAGGTTACCTGAATGCTTTTTTTCTCTTTATTTGATAAATAGGCGGTAATTGTTGTTGGCTGTGCTTTGGTTCCTGAAATGACAACTTGCGTTCTGCCTTTTTCATCTGTTTGAGTAGTAGTTTCATCAATATGATTGATACTTGATTGCCAATAGACAGGGGTATTTTTCAATGGGTTATGATAAGCATCAGTTAAGTTTGCTACTACGGTAATGCTATCTTGGTTATCTGCTATGGCAGATTGCTTATTATTTAATGTCGTTAATGTGAGAGTGGCACTTTTGAGATCTGCAACGGCAACTAAGTTAGTTTGTGCATGTTGACCATTATTTAATCGCGCGGTGATGGTTGTGATACCTGATTGTGATGTTGTTAGCGTATTTTTGGCGATACCTTGAGCATCGGTCTTAGTTTGTTGCTGAGCAAATTGAGTACCAGCACTCCCTTGCCAATTAACAATAGCATCAGGAAGTTGATTACCCAGTTTATCTGTTACTATTGCAGTAAGTTCTGCGGGATCTTGCTTATCTGCAACAATCTGATTTTTATTAACCAATAATTCACTAATCAAAGCTTGTTGCCCATTAGCAATAAAAGTAATTGGCTCAGCAGTAAAGGCATTGTTATTTATACGCGCAGTTACCCGCACACTGAGTGCTTGTGTACTGGTTAACTTGTTGGTGGTGATCCCTTGCTCATTAGTCATTGTGGTATGTTCAATGTTAACAATACTTTTATCGTGCTCAGTTTCCCAGCTAATTTGTGCATGAGGGAGCGGCTTACCAAACTGATCTTGTACTAATGCAGTAAGGATGACCGGGGTTTGACCATCTGCGACATGAGTTGTAGAGGATGGGGTTATGGAGACAATAACCCCCTTAGCTTGGTTGGCGATAAATTGGGTTGTCGCGTGAGTCATCTTGTCGTTTATTTTGGCCCTCACGGTGACCGTACCGGCGACTTTACTTATCATGGTGGTGGTCGCCTTACCTTGCTCGTCTGTGGTTAATATGGTTTGTTTTAATTGTGCTTGGTTATCTGCCGATAATGTCACATGAGTAGCGGGTATAGGATTATTTTGCTTATCAACGACTTGTAAGGAAATGTTTTTTTCTGTTTTACCATCGGCTAGAGAAAGTGGTGGTGTGATCGTGAAGTTTTGTTGTGGAATATAGGCGCTATCATTATCCACACTAAAATGGACTTCAGTCGAATAGGTTATCCCTTTTACTTGTACACCAATCTGCGAACTCCCTACTTGAGTATTAGTCACTGAAGCAATAATCTCACCTTGTTCATCCGTTTTTCTTGAGCTAATGACATTAGCACCATTACTGGCAGTAAAGTTGACTGGATAATGAGCCAATGGATTGTGGTTGCTATCAGTGACTCGTACTTTGATTTTATTTTGACTTTTACCGTCGGCTGGCGCGTTATCTTTTGTAACCGTTAGGTTGCCTTTTGCAATATGGGCAGTTTGATTATCGGCAATAAGTGTCACGGTTGCTGAGTTGAAGGTATTATCACGGAATACGGGGGTTAGGGTTAATTTTTCCGGTATGCTTCCTGCTGTAACCGTTAATTGATATTTCCCAGCAGCTAAACGAGAGAAAGTAGAAATACGGCTATTGCCTTTTTCTGTATCAGACTGTTGCTGTAAAGTAATTTCTTTACTATCAATATCAACGGGTAAATTATCATTATCAACGATGGATAATATTAACTTTTGGGTTGCTTCACCGTTAGCGAATAGTTGGCTCTGTTTAGGTGAAAATAGGCTATTACGCGTATTGATTAACGATTTATCTACAATAACCGTTGTTTGAACAGGCGCTGAACGATTGCCATGGGTATCAATGGCAACAGCACTAATGATATAGCTATTTTTCTCAATTGCACCAATTTGATATTGAGGCAAAATCACGGTGTAGTGAGTTCCACCATGATGTTTTATTTGCCCGCCTTGGGCATTTAACTTACTTGCGGACCATTCAATATTGGCTAACGGATATTTTGTTTTTACTTGAACTTGTAAATCGCGCTCCTCTTTAGCATAACCATTTATTGAATCAACCATAGAAAGGAAAACTAAAGTTTCCTTTTTATATTCTAAAATCATATCGTTATTACGATTAACAAAGTCATAACGACTTCCTGCTAATGTACGTATTGCTTTGACATTATCAGGATTAAGTTGTGAAGCGAGTGATTCTCCTATGCGGTAGGACAAGTTGATATTCAAGTTATTATCAGCACGATCATGTAAGCCAATACGACGCTCGGCATTTAATGTGACTAATGGTATCGGAGTATAATTAATCCCTAATGTGTAGGTATGTGGATTTTTGTCCCGTTTATCTTTGCCAAATAGACCAACTTCTTTACCGTAGTATTGTTCAAAGATTAATTTAGTGCCTAATTGTGGATAAGCTGGAAAATAGCCTTCTGTTCGAATGTCCCAACCATTCGCAGGGCGTTCACTATAATCTAAGATATTATTAGAGGCTCGCCAACTTGATAGACGGTGATAATGGTTAGAACTTAATTTGAAATAGTCTCGCCAAATTTCGGCGCCAATTCCCAAACGATTATGATGATGCGTTAAATCATGATCATAAAAGCCATTAATGCCGACCATAAATTTTTCAGTAAAATAGCGATAACCAATACCATAATTAAATTGGCTACGAAGATCTTTGCGATGATAGTTAGTTTGAGCAAAGATCAGCTTTTCTTTTTGTTCATATAATGGAATTAACAATTCCGCTGAGCTATTTTTTAAGGTGAGATTTTTATCTGCTGAAAGTGAAACTCGCGCATGCCCAAATTGATTAAGCCATTGTTCTATTTTCTGATTGGATTTACTGGAGATTTGGCTAATTGCATATTGTGTTACATCGATATCTTTATTGAGTAAAAATGAATTATCAACAATAATTTTAGCGAGCTCTTCGCCCTCTGTTGAGGGGATTGCCTCATCTTGATTATTGAGCCACTTTTTTTTTAATAAATATTCATTAGGAATATTAAGAATAGTTCCATCATTTATTTTTAGCTCACCCGTTAACGATACATGTTGTGGATTAGCTTCAATCAATTTAAATAATTTTATATTAAATTTTTTTGCGATAGATTCTGGGGTATCACCCGCTTTGACTTGATAAGTATTTTGTTGATTTATATCGCTAATATTATGTTTTTTAAAATTATTCTCATTGGCAAAAGTCTGCGTAGGCATGGTTGTCACAATAGGAAATGCTAATTGTATAAAAATATTAAGCCAAGCGACTTTTCTCGTAATAGAACTGGGGCGTGGGGAAGGTACATTATTTAACGTCGTCATTTTTAAACTCATCGTAACAAATAATGATGAGATTTTCGTATTTATAGTTTTTTTAGATATCAGAAACTGAACTTTAAGTAACTAACTTAACAATATATAAAAAATAGCAGATGAAAATTTTAAATGTAAATAAAGATTTAATTTGACTTAGTTAGACATGCGCTAATCATATATTAAAAAACAATAAATTTACTTTGTCTTATTTTAAAGTGTAATGATATAAAATATATATCATTGGTATAGTTAATAAAAAGCCAATAGCAAGAGTACTATTGGCTTACTTATAGAGCGTGAAATACTAGATATCAACAAAAGTATCAGGATCAGGCCCCAACCGCTTTCCTTTATCTAGTTGTTTTATTTCAGCAACTTCTTCTTTTTCTAATTTGAAATCAAAGATATGGAAGTTTTCTTCAATACGAGAAGGGGTAACTGATTTAGGAATAACAACCAAGCCACTATCTAAATGCCAACGTAACACAATTTGTGCCGGTGTTTTTTGGTATTTTTCTGCCAGTTTCTGAATAATTGGTTGATCAAACACGCCTTCGCCACCTTGTGCTAAAGGACTCCATGATTCTGTCACAATATTATGGGTGGTATTCCAAGCTCTTAATGAAGCTTGTTGCATCAATGGGTGAATTTCAATCTGATTAATGACAGGGGAAACGCCCGTTTCTGTAATAATGCGCTCAAGGTGCTCTTCTTTAAAATTACATACCCCAATACTTTTAACCAGTCCCTCTTTTTGTAACACAATCATCTGCTTCCAAGCGTCAAGGTATAGCTCGCGAGATGGCACTGGCCAATGCATTAAATAGAGATCAACATAATCAAGTTGTAATCGCTCAAGGCTTTCAAGTAATGCACCACGAGCATGGGATTGATCGTTGTTCCATAATTTGGTGGTAATAAATAATTCGTCTCGAGGAATAGTGCTTTGCTTTAATGCCTTACCAACACCTTCTTCGTTATGATAAATAGCGGCGGTATCAATCAGACGATAACCTGTGTCGAAAGCATGATGTACCGCTTTAATAACTTGATCATTATCTGCTTGCCAAACCCCAAGTCCAAGTTGTGGGATAGTGTTGCCATCAGATAGTTGGATCAATTTAGGATTACTCATTATATACCTCCAGTTGCCTTTAAGTACTTAGAGTGCTGCCATATAGATACGCTGGCTGACTTCCAAGGTGATATCCTGATGTTCACCGAGTGCGGTTTGTCCATGTTGTTGCAGTTTTTGCACTAAGGCTGGAATATCCGCTTCACTGATATTAAAGTCAGACAGCCGTGTTTTTAGTCCCATGCGTTCAAAGAATTTACGAGTCTCATTGATGGCGCTATCGATTTTAAATGCATCAGAGCCTTGATGGATCCCCCACACTTTTTGTGCATATTGGATCAACTTAGCGTATTTCTCCTGACGTTTTTCGTTTAATAGCGCGGGTAAGACAATCGCGAGGGTTTGTGCGTGATCAAGCCCGTGTAATGCAGTAATTTCATGGCCTAATGCATGGGTTGCCCAATCTTGCGGTACACCGACACCAAGAATACCATTAAGTGCTTGGGATGCTGTCCACATTATATTAGCACGGATATCGTAGTCTTGTGGTGAGGTGAGGGCTTTCGGTCCTTCTTCGATTAAGATCCTTAATAGGCCTTCTGCATACTCATCTTGTACAAGCGCATTTACCGGATAAGTGAGATATTGCTCTAAAATATGAATAAATGCGTCAACAACGCCATTAGCGGTTTGTCTTGGTGGTAAAGAAAACGTTGCAGTTGGATCTAAAATAGCGCAATGAGGATAAACATGTGGGCTAGCAAAACTTTGTTTATCCATCGTTTGTTTTTTACTGATCACGGAAAAACAATTGGTTTCAGATCCAGTTGCTGGAAGGGTTAGTACACAGCTTAATGGCAGTGCTTTTTCAATTGCCTGACCTCGGCTAGTGACAATCTCCCAAGGCTCTCCTTGATAAGGTATTGCAGCCGCAATAAATTTGGTTCCATCAACAACAGAGCCTCCTCCTACAGCCAGTAAATGAGTAATACCGTGATAACGAGCGTAAGCAACAGCTTTCATTAGCGTTTCATACGAAGGATTGGGTTCAATACCGCCAAACTCATGAATTTGATACCCTGGTAAGGCCGCATGCACTTGATCAAGTATCCCATTGCGCTTAATACTTCCACCGCCATAAGTTAATAAAATTCTTTCATTTTTCCCAATTTCAGAACGTAATTTTGCAATTTGTCCTTGACCAAAATGAATTCGAGTGGGGGAGTAATAAGTGAAATTTTGCATGGTTGTTTCCACCTTAATTTTATGTTCTTGATATGCTGTAGCATGACAAATCATTAGGAAAAATTATTTCACTGTATATAGACGGGATAATATGACATCACTATAACAGCGGGGTTATGAATGCGAGTGTTAAACCCTTTTTTTCATAACTATAGTTATTAATTGTAGTTAATTTATAAGGAGTAGTATGAAAAGTCATTATTTAACATTAAACCAAGCTCATTGGGATAAACAAGCCGCAATGCAAAATCAATGGTCTAAACCCGTGGACGATAAAGAAATTATCGAGGCAAAAAAAGGAAACTGGAAAGTACATTTAACGCCGAATCCCGTTAAAAAGGAGTGGTTAGCAGATATTAAAGGTAAAAATATACTCTGCTTAGCTTCAGCTGGTGGGCAACAAGCACCTATTTTAGCTGCTGCTGGTGGTATTGTGACCGTTTTTGATTTATCTGAAGGGCAACTGAGTAAAGATAGTCAATTGGCACAAAAACATCAGTTAGCTTTAACTACTCAACAAGGGGATATGGCTGATTTATCGGTATTTTCTGATGAAAGTTTTGATATTGTTTTTCATCCAATTTCAAATCTTTATGTACCTGATGTTAATCCTGTTTGGCAAGAATGTTATCGTGTATTGAGAAAAAACGGAGTTCTTATGGCGAGTTTTTATAACCCTGTAGTTTTTGTTGATGACAGAAATCAGGCATTGCGTGCACAAGGATTAATGAGACCGACTTATCGTTTGCCTTATAGTGATCAAAATTCATTACCTTCAGATATTTTGCAAGAAAAAATTGCAAAGGGAGACGGACTTGTATTTGGTCATTCGTTGACAGATTTGATTGGTGGGCAATTAAGAGCAGGTTTTTTATTACAAGATTTTGTTGAAGATTTTGCTCCTCAGGCTCGTTTTTTAATTGATAGTTATATTCCAACATTTCTTGCTTCGAAAGCCATTAAAATATAATAAATCAATTAGTTGAAATATTACCATTACAATAATAAATCTGTTTTATAAATATCTTAATAGGATAGGAGATAAGAAAATGAACAACTGAACGTGTGTCACAGCATCGAATAATACATAAAAAACGCCATTATTTTCACTTTAAATAATGGCGTTTTTGGTGTTACTCGAAATGGCTTATTTGGCGCTGTTATTGCTACTTTTACGATGACGAATATACATCACAATAGAGCCAATTAAACCGGCAGTTAATAGTAATACTGGTAATGTCATAAGAATATTCATCACCAATGTTTCATGTTTTTGAATAAAAGGGATCAGGTTCAGTATATAACCTAATGAGACAATAAGACCGACCCATAAGAAGCCACTAATCCAGTTAAATAGTTGGAAGCGACGTTGTTGTAATTCAGATAAACCGGCCAAAGTTGGTAGTAATGTACGTACAAAACCGATAAAACGGCCAATTAATAGTGCGTACAGGCCTCGACGATGGAAAAGATCATTGGCTTTATGGTGATATTGTTCGGGTAATTGAGCCATCCAACGTTTGACCACTTTAGTATCACTTAGCCAGCGGCCTTGCAGAAATCCAAGCCAGCTACCAATACTCGCGGCAGTACCTAACACAATAATGGTTGGCAAGAAATGTAAAACATCTTTGGCAATTAATGCACCACAGAGAATTAATAATGTATCGCCGGGTAGAAATGCGGCAGGTAGAACCCCATTTTCCAGCATAATAATAACAAAAAGAACAATATAAATAATCCACAAAATATTTGGATCAGCTAGCACCATATAATCATGTTGCAGTAGCGCGTGAATTATCTCTTTTAATGTATCCATTCGGCGAACTCGCATCACAAAAAAACTATATGAGAGCTATTCTAACGTAAAAAGAAGATGATCGTTTGATTTAATCCCTGTGAAACCACAGGGATAGCTTTTTTTTAATAAAAAAAGAGATGAATTAGTTAGAAATACGTAAAAATGCTTGCTCTAGATCTTCAATTAAATCATCAATATTTTCTAAGCCGATATGTACTCTAAATAAGGTTCCTGCGAGAGTGGGCTGAGTGTCATATTGTCGCATCGCTTTAATATCATTGGGATGATAGCCTAAAATAAGAGATTCAAATCCACCCCATGAAAAGGCCATTTTAAACAGGGATAAGTTATCAAGAAAACGTGAAAATTCCTCAGTGGTGAGGATCTTTTTTAGACTAAAAGAGAACAACCCATTACTTCCAGTAAAATCACGTTGAAAATAGGTGTGCCCCGGACAAGAAGAGAGTGCTGGATGGTAGACATTATCCACTAGCGGGTGCTGTTTTAACCAACGCGCAATTTCTAATCCACTTTGCTCATGTTGTTTCATTCTAACTGCTAAGGTTCTTAAACCACGAGCTGCCATATAAGCTGTATCCGGATCTGCGCACTGGCCTAATAAATACGTGTTTTCACGTAATTGTGGCCAACAACGTTGATTAGCAACAGCAAAACCTAACATACCATCTGAGTGACCAATAATATATTTGGTCGCTGATTGGATAGAAATATCAGCACCTAAAGTAAGAGGTTTAAGTAATAAACCTGCTGCCCACGTATTATCAATCATTATAATAATATTTGGGTTATAGTGTCTTACCGCAGTGATAATACCTTGTAAATCTTGCACTTCCATCGTAATAGAGCCGGGTGATTCTAGAAAAACAATTTTTGTTTCAGGGCGTAATAATTGACTAATTTCAGTGCCGATTAAGGGATCAAAATAGGTTGTGGTGACAGAAAATTTACTTAATATCTGATCACAAAAATTTTGCGTGGGATCGTAAGCGGAACCAGTCACAAGGATATGACAACCTTGTTCAATAAACGCAAGAATAGATTGAGTAATAGCCGCCGCACCTGATGGAAATAATGCGCAACCGGTCCCTTGTTCTAGTTCGGTTAGTGCCTCTTGTAGTGCAAAATGCGTGGTAGTACCTCTTCGCCCATAAAATAGAGCGCCTTCAGCTCGTTTTTGGGTGGCTTCACGTTTTTGGGCAACCGTATCAAAAATAACCGATGAAGTTCGCTGTATAATAGGGTTTACTGCGCCTTGTGAATATTTTTTTGATCGACCACTTAATAGCAGTGAGGTTTCTGGTTTTTTTTGCGTCATCCTTTATACCTACTTGTTATGTAATGATGTGTTTACCTCAAGTTAATGCATTTTTTACTGAAGTACAAAAGAGGATCGCGACAGTTGATAAAATTTCACGTTATATGAAATAACGAAAAATTGTCTTAAAAATCGACAAATGAAAAAAAAATGGCTAAATAGTAATGATAATTACTATCAAAATGCTTCATGTTTGATATCATCTGAGCGTTTCTCTTTTTCCTGATGGCAACAGGATGATTGTAAATAAACGATTTTGGGTAAGTAGTGAAATAGAAACTTCATTACTGAATAGATAATTAGATAAGAAAGAGAGTAAAAGGCCAACTGATGCGTAATTTGACAGCTTCTATTATATTGGCAATCGGTCTGACAGGCTCTGCTTTTGCGGATACGACACCGGCTAAGCAAACTGAGCAACCTGCGACTACGGCCACTTCTTCAACCGCTTCTACACAGGGAACGGCGACTACAACGATTGCACCAACAGCAGAAAATACGGCAACGCCAACGGGGGAAGCAGCCAAAACGGCAACTTTTGAAACACCAGTGGCAGAAGAGAATACATCGACGAGTACAGGAGATGCTGCACAGACAGCTCTAGAGCCAGAAAATGCCACGCAAGGTGCGACACCTGAAATCGTCACTGGAGGGGGATTTGCTGAAGATCTCTCTGTTATGGGAATGTATCGCAATGCAGATCTCGTGGTAAAAAGTGTCATGATCGGTTTGCTACTCGCCTCTATTGTCACTTGGGCGCTGTTCTTTGCTAAAGGTAGCTACTTATTAGCATTACGTCGTCGTTTAAGAAATGAAAGTGCGCAATTAGTAGAAGCGAAATCCCTCAAAGAGGCATTAGCGATTAGCCAAAAATTTGGCAATAAAAGTGCGACAGCCGTCTTTTTTAATGATGCTGAATTAGAGCGTACTTACTCTCAAGATAGTCACGTTGCATCTGGTATTAAAGAGCGTGTTGAGATGCGCATGGAGCGTCGTGTCGCCGCTATTATTCGTGAATTAGGACGTGGTAATGGTTATTTAGCGACCATTGGGGCAATTTCTCCTTTTATCGGTTTGTTTGGTACGGTTTGGGGGATCATGAATAGCTTTATTGGTATTGCGCATTCTCAAACTACCAACTTAGCGGTGGTTGCCCCCGGTATCGCAGAAGCATTATTAGCAACCGCCATCGGCTTGATTGCAGCTATCCCTGCGGTCATTATTTACAATATTTTTGCACGTATGATTTCCGGTTATCGTGGTGAAATTGGCGATATTGCAACAGGTGTAGTGACCTTAGTCAGTCGTGACTTAGATATTGAAAACAGCAAATCAAGGTAATGAATTATGGCAATGAATCTTGGTAATGATTCAGGTGAAGATAATGAATTGCATGATATTAACGTCACACCTTTTATTGATGTGATGTTAGTATTGCTGATTATCTTCATGGTAGCAGCCCCCTTAGCGACGGTTGATATTAAAGTCAATTTACCTGCTTCGAGTGCCAAGCCTCAACCTCGGCCAGAAAAACCTGTTTATTTGACGATTAAATCAGATAAACAGATTTTTATCGGTGAAGAGATGGTAACTCATGAGACGATGGCCAGTGTCTTGGATTCTATGACGCAGTCGAATAAAGAAACGACTATCTTTTTCCAAGCCGATAAAACGGTCGATTATGAAACTTTAATGGGGGCAATGGACTCATTAAGGAAGGCGGGATACCTCAAAGTAGGGCTAGTGGGGATGGAAACCGTATCATCGGGTAACTAATTTTTTACTCATATTATACTTAAAAATATCAGCACTCTATCAGTCATATTGCAATGATTAATAGAGTGCTTTTTTTATTCACCAAAGATATAAATATGGTTATCTTTTTGTACTATTTATTTTTCTAGTATATTAATAGTTGCGCTAAAATAAAATTTAGCTTTAGTGTTAAATGTTGTTAATCGTCTTTAGATTAAATTTTGTATAGCAGTATTAATTAAATTACTTAAGTGATTATGTGCTGAATCAATTAATAATAAGTAGATACTATTATTAAAGTTCCAATAGTATCAATATTCGTTAACTATTCATATTTTTTCACTTTTTATTTGATAAATATTTTTGTTCTTATGGTAAATATAACTATAACCACATGATTAATAATGTTTTTATTGCTATTTGGTTTAAGTGTAAAAAAACTTGCGCAAAAAATTCTATTGGATATAATGCATCCCAAGTTACAAATTGAAACATGTTGTAACCTGTAACAACGCCTAATTTATTTATTATCTAAGTTTCCGTTTTGGTTACTTACTTTTTTTATTACACCAGGTAGATCGTTGTTTTCAGTCATTCAATTACTGATAAGTTGATTTTATTTACTTATCTATACTGCAACGGATATTTTTGTCGGTTGTGAGTAAAATATAAAGAGAAAGGCAGAGAACTACACATAGCATTTTTATTATTTTAATAAATTTAAAAGCCATAGTACTTCGCGGTACTATGGCTTTTTGTTTTATTACGCAGCAAATGTGTGTTTCATCTTGTCGAGAGCCCGCTTATACCATCGGTTGTTTTCTATCTATCTATCTATCTATCTATCTATCTATCTATGCAAGTCCTGCTACACCAACAAATTGTTAACATTCTTCGCGAGGCGTTTTTAGATTTTGTGGCACATTTTTCTGCTATTGTGCCAAAAACACATTATTACTTTGTCTTTGTCAGTATCAAGCATCAATTTGCTACCAATATTTAACATCAAAATTGAGTTAGCGTTATCCAACTAGCAAAATCGCAATGTTATAAAATAACCATTAGTAATAATTTCAAAATAATATTAATTAGCTATTGTGGAGTATTTCTGGGAGATAACCACCGGTTGTTATAATGGATTACTTATCTAACAAGTCGTTTTTACGACACTAAATTGTTATTCCAAAAACGAATATACTTATAACTATATGAAAAATTATGAGAAAAACAGGTTGATTACTGGTTAAAATATAGACGGTTTAAGTATTGATT
>NZ_CAWPAV010000031.1:0-3854 GCF_963885725.1 Proteus sp. G4380 | reverse complement strand
TTTTAGTATTGTACATATTTTTAGCGCTCCAAATAAGTAAAAATAACTAAGTATTAATATCTAATTTACAATTAATTGGTAAATTTTAGTTGATTAATTCTCAATGGTTAGATAATTTAACGCTTATCCATTTTTGATCATCTTAAATGGACACACACTTTGATTTGATTATCCCCGTTTTGCTTAGTTATATTTTATAACTAAGCTTTTTTCGGTTACTTTAAGCGATACACACTAGAAGCAATACTGTTATTTATCAAACAGTTGTCATTCTATCAAATAAATTAATTCTCTGAGGCTAACTTTATCTCCAACTGTGTAACGCCTTCTTGATACATTTTCAATTTATTCAAACTATACTACTTTTTTTATAATTTTTTATTTCTCGCGGTAAATAACGCGACAACTCCTTGAATATGAATAGATACATCGTAAAAAAAACAAGATAATACTTTTTCTAAAGCATCTGCCGAGTCAGAATAGTTACTAAAAATACCTTTTTTGTTATAAACAGACATCAATTTATTACCAAAAAAATTGTGTTCAACATCAGCCCCCAAGATAGTAGCACCATATAAAACACCCTTTTCCGTTAATATTTTACTTATATTTTCTATCACTTTCTTTTTACCTTCCATTGTGCCAGGTAAGCAGTGTAATAGATAAAATAAAGAAATAGAGTCAAACGATGAATTGAATTCATTAGGAAATTTATGATAGATATCATGCTGTAAGCAATAAGTTAATTTATCATCAACAATATTTTTTTTAGCATAATCTAAGCTATTAATATTAAGATCTGTTAATGCTATTTTATTTATATTAGCTAAAGCTCTTTTTAAGTAAAATCCTGTTCCTACACCAATATCCATATGGTTCTCACCAAGATTATTTTTAAAATGAGGTAGCAAATATTTATCTGTATCACAACGCCATGCATAACGGTTAGAAATATTTAATACCCACCAGTCATAAAGTTTTAATGCTGTGGGGGTATATACTTTAACTCCATTGTGAGTGTCTAGTGTCATACAAAATCCTAGTCGTAAAATGATTATTCTATGATTTATACAAACCACGAATAACTGGAAATAACGAATAGTTAAACAGGTAATCATCTAAACAAGACAACATAACATATTGAAATTAAATAAAAAACAAATCAAACTCTAACGGTTAAGTAAGGTGTTATTGACATTAAAAGCGCCGATTGACCGGTTAAGAAATCTTCTTTCTCAGCTTAATGATAAGCAAACTTATTCATCTGTTTTATTTTTAGTAAATAAAAGATATTAAATCGCCCTTGCGCTGGATTATTTTATACATTTTACTGCATAACCAATTGATATTTAGTATAAAAAACCACCAAAAATGCATAATCACAGATCTATACAGCATAACGCCATATTGAAATAATATAGTAATATCTTTCCATAATCAGTTAGTTTAATAAAAACAATTAAATAGAGTAGTTACTCTACTGTATTAAAATAAAATTAATAATTACTAACAATTAATACTTACCTTTATCATCTAAATATGATTAAGTGATAATACTAACATTAGCTAATCTATTTTGGTGATAGTTATGTCTTTGAAACGTAAAATTGCGCTGGGGAAAAATGTATTAGAAGCTGCTCAAGAGAGAGTCCAGTGGATATTTGATACTTTTGAACAAATCACTCTCTCCTTTTCGGGAGGGAAAGATTCTACTGCGCTTTTTCATCTTGTTGCCGCACAAGCGCGAAAACAACATAGAAAATTTAATGTGATGTTTCTTGATTGGGAAGTTCAATATTCTGCGACTATAGATCATATTATAAAAATGAAATCTATCTACCAAGATTGTATTGAACAGTTTTACTGGATAGCACTCCCTATCACCACTGAAAGTGGCATTTCTCAATATGAACCTACATGGACAGCATGGGAGTCTGGTAAAAAATGGGTAAGACAACCGCCAGAAGATGCGATAACTGACCCTCACTTTTTCCCTTTTTATCACCCAAATATGCTTTTTGAAGATTTTACCCCTGCATTTAACCAGTGGATCACAGGTAATCATCGCAGTTCGATTATCCTGCTAGGCATAAGAGCGGATGAATCTTTAAACCGATTTATTGCCATTAGTAATAATCGAAAGTTACGTTATGCCGATGATATTCCTTGGACAACGGCATCAGCAGAAGGCTTTTATTATATGGCCTACCCTATTTATGATTGGCATGTTAAAGATATCTGGACTTATATAGCGCGTTTCAATTTACCCTATAACCCTATTTATGATCTGATGCACCAAGCAGGCGTTAGTTTAAGTCAAATGCGTATTTGTGAACCTTTTGGGCCAGAGCAACGCAAGGGACTATGGTTATATCATGTGCTAGAGCCTGAAACATGGAGTCTTGCTTGTGAACGAGTGAGTGGAGCTGATGCCGGAATGTTATATACGAATCCTCGTAATAAATCAGGTTTCTATGGGCGACATCAAATTAGCAAACCTTCCCATCATACGTGGAAATCTTATGCTCACTTTTTATTAGCCAGTTTACCAGAGAAAACAGCAGAACATTATCGTAATAAAATAGCGGTCTATCTTCGCTGGTATGCCGAACGAGATTACCCAAATGGCATACCTGATGCACAAGAAGGTGATACTAGCACTAAACAGATACCTTCTTGGCGACGAATTTGTAAGACCATCTTGCGTAACGATTTTTGGTGTAGAACATTAGCATTTAGTCCTACTAAATCACACTGTTATGATCGATATTTCAAACGGATACAAGGAAAACGAAAAGACTGGCAACTTATTTAGCAAGGTGTGAATATGACCATTGAAACTATAATTTCTGTTTTAAAAGAGTACCTAGCAAAACTAAATGATGAACAAAAAATTGAAGCTCTCAATAAAATAAAAATATCGCTTCATCAAATAAGCCCATTTAAAAATGAACCTACTGACTGTGTTCTTTGGATAAAGCAACAACAAGTTATCGCTAATGACTATAATCCCAATGTCATGTCTCCGACAGAAAAGAGATTACTAGAAACGTCTCTGGTAAAAGACGGTTATACTCAGCCTGTTGTTGTCTTACCTATTCAACAATCCAAAAATAAACCATCACAATGGCAAGTCGTTGATGGTTACCATCGTTATTTATTGAGTAAAAAAAATAGCTTAAACAAGCGAATTAACGGCTATTTACCTATTACTATACTTGATGTTGAAAGTCATACTATGGCTGACCAAATGGCAGCGACTATTCGCCATAATCGGGCTAGAGGGCAACATCAAGTGGCAGCAATGTCGGATATAGTTAGAGATTTATCAAGATTAGGTTGGAATGACCAAAAGATTGGTGATGAATTAGGTATGTCACAAGATGAAGTACTACGTTTAAAACAGATTAGTGGCTTAGCTGAATTATTTTCAGAGCACGACTTCTCAGAAGCTTGGACGGTTAAGTAGAAATAACTTTGTATAAAGCACCAATAAATATATTTATTGGTGCTTTGTTAGTAATATCAACGACCATAGAAATAATTTATTTATATGGCTTACTTCCGTTTCTTACTAAATTAGTATTAATTTATTATTTTTCAGTAAGAAAAATTCATATTGATGACATCCTATGTTTTATCTTAAAAAAACTAAAAAACAGCTTATTTTTAGCTCCATATTATCTTACTAAAATCATACACCTAAATTTATTTATCATTCAAAAAAATAATAAATAATTATAATAATTTTAGATATTCTCTTCTTTATTGTTGCTATGATAATAACAATCAAATGATTGATATTGACGATCGTAACCATTCATTTGATAGATGAAAGCTATCATTATATTACA
>NZ_CAWPAV010000030.1:0-10866 GCF_963885725.1 Proteus sp. G4380 | reverse complement strand
GATATGATCAATAAACTCAATGAACAGCTGAATCTTGAGTTTTATTCAGCTAACCTTTACCTGCAGATGAGCGCTTGGTGCGATGATAAAGGATTTGATGGCGCTGCCAAATTTTTAAAAGCACATTCCCGTGAAGAAATGGAGCATATGCAACGCTTATTTGATTATTTAAGTGATACAGGTGCTATGCCTTTGTTAGGGACTATTGAAGCACCACCCGCTGAATTTTTATCTTTATCTGATTTATTTACTAAAACTTATGAGCACGAGAAGTTTATTACAGCTGAAATTAATAAACTTGCTCACCTAGCAATGACAACACAAGATTACTCAACATTTAACTTCTTACAATGGTATGTTGCTGAGCAACATGAAGAAGAGAAGTTATTTAAATCTATTCTGGATAAACTTGCTATGGTCGGTGATGGTGGTAAGGCATTGTTCTTGTTAGATAAAGACTTAAGTGCTCTTTCTACATCCGCGCATATTTAAATAATAAGAATAACTATACTGCTGTTTTAACCTGGTTGGTTAAGTGCATATAAGCATTGCTCAGATTAACATAATAAGCTCTACTGTAATCGCACAGTAGAGCTTTTTTTATCGACCCAGTTAGTGCAATATTGCATATCCATATAACTATTTTATATAGACGTAATCGATTTTTTATTTTTCTACTCCTTTAATTTAATCATTTCTTAAGCTTTGCTGATTATTATTTTGTCTATTTTCTGTTCTTTCTATTCTCTAGTTTGAGTCGTCGATTTATAGCCTATTTTAGTTTGGCTTTTAGATTATTTGGTTATGTATTGAACTGTGTAGTGTGTCAATTAAAGTATTATATTTTTGTTAAGTGTAAAAAGGGTGATATTTGAAACAAAAATGGCGCTAAATAAGTTATATTTTGAGTGCTAGTTCACAACCTTTTATTTCAACGATAAAGAAGCGCAGATATTAAAGTCAATTTGCTATAAAATCTTCTTTATCATAAATAGAAAAATCACCTGTAATTTAAGAGGTTATTATGTCATTAAACACACTTAAGACATCATGGGGCAAATTATCCGCCATCGCTGTTTTATTTTTAGGCATGTCATGCCAACAAGCCTTAGCACACGCACATCTAAAATCACAATTACCTGCAGAGGGTGCGGCTATTGAACAAGCGCAAGCACCAAAAGTGATTTCACTCGATTTCTCTGAAGGGATTGAGTTGGCCTTTAGTAAAGTAAAAGTCACTGATAAAGAGGGTAAAGAAATTACTGTCGGTAAATTAAGTCTTGATCCCGTTAACAATACAAAATTGTTATTGCCATTAGAAGGTGAATTAGCAGAAGGGAACTACTCTGTAGATTGGAGTGTTGTTTCTGTCGATGGGCACAAAACAAAAGGTTCTTATCAATTTAGTGTAAAATAATGACTCCTGAAGACGTTTATATTTTATGCCGAATTTTTCATTTTGTGGCAGTCATGTTCATGTTCGGACTGAGCTGTTCGGCTGCCATTCTCGCTAAAGAAAAGTTTGTTCCTCTTATTCAAGTACGCTTACGCCCAGCATTGGCGATTAGCACTATCACTGTATTTGTTTCCACTTATTTATGGATGATAGTGCAATCAGGCATTATGGGAGATGGCTGGCAAGACGCTTGGTCACTAACAATATGGCAAGCCGTATTGGGAACCTCTTTTGGACAAATTTGGCAATGGCAATTAGTTTTATCCTCTCTCGCATTAATCGCTCTCTTTATTCATCAACGTAGCATTAGAAATATTAGTCTGTTATTTATCTCAACATTGATGCTTGTGCTACATGCTTTTATTGGCCATAGTGCCATGTTTACAGGTAGTGAAGCTGTAATTTATAAACTAAATCAGAGTATCCATCTTATTAGTGGAGCGTATTGGTTTGGTGGTTTATGGCCTTTTGTTGTGAGCTTACAGTTTTTGCGTAATAAAGATGAATTAGCTGATGGCATGATCAAGCCTATTATTGCCACCATGAAACGCTTTTCATTATTCGGTCACTTCGCTGTTTTATTGGTTATAGCTAGTGGGATTGTGAGTGCCATTATGTTACTCCCCGGTTGGCCTGCAACAACACAACTTTCCTCAGAGTACCAAAGTATGTTATGGCTAAAAATAGCCTTTGTTGCCTTGATGTTAGGATTGGCATTAGTGAATAGGTATGTATTAGTGCCTCATATCCGTAAGAAGAATAACTTTCAATGGTTGCTTATTAATAGTTGGTTTGAGTTATTACTTGGTAGCATGGTTATTTTGACAGTGGCCATTTTTGCGATTAACTCACCTGTATAGATTGATATATACTTGTATTAATCAATTTTTTAAGTGGAAGATAACCATGAAACGTTTTTTATTTGCGGGCATATTGATGCTTTTTTCTTTTCAAACTTTCAGTGCACCAATATCAACAGTCAGTAAGCTTCAGTTTGGTGATGCTTGGCCATTCACCCGTGAAGAAGTCATGCTAAATTGTCGTGCTGATGGTGCTTGGTTTGTGATTAATCCCGCAACTTTAGCTCAATATCCACTTAATAATATTGCCATGGAACAAATGAAAAGTGGCAAAGTTAATGCTCAACTGATTGATAGTATTCTACTTCCTGATCCCAATACACCTGATAAGAAAAAATCACTGGAAGCTATAGAAAGTGCATTTTTGTCTCTTTGTGAAAAAAACTAATCATTTGATTGAGTTGCAATAAAAAAACACATTTGTTATTTGTTTGATTTAAAAGATAAAAAATGAGTTATTTGATTTTTTATAAAGAATATGAAGTGTGGTAGGAGTGTTTACTGGATCTTTACATATTGTTAGCTATTATTTAACAATAAGGTTGTGAAATAGATGTGGCATAAGCAGTTTTTTACACGCTATTTTCTCATTCAGTATCACTTTTTAGCGCACGGCTCGCAATGAGCCTTTTCCCTAAGCCAGGTAAATGATTTACCTGGCTTTTTTTACGATGCTTTAACATGCGATTAGGCTACTTTTAAAATCCAATGGTGGTTTTCTTTGTCATAGGCATGACGATAAAGCAGAATATTTTTATCTTTCAGTTGCGCAGGAATGCTGGTGTTTTCATCCCATCCATCTAATTGCATACAAAACTCTTTATCATAATCACATGGAATATGAACATAAGTGAGTTGATTATCGGAAGAGTGTTTCAAAGTAACATCTTCAATTTCATAACAAGCAATTTTTAAGGTTGTTTTATTCATGTTATAGCTCCAAGGTTATGCGATGTTGTGTTGTGCTTTCATAGTTTAAGCTTAAAAGTGAACAGCATGGTGAGCACTTTTTAATCGGACAGTTTTAAGCATAGTATAAATGGAAGTCATTTCCAAAGTATTTTTTAGCAATAAAAAAAACGGATCAAATTTTGTGATCCGTTTTAAATAAATGTGTTAAATAAAGTTGATGATATTACCGTTTATGGCTTAGGTATCGCAGTACCCCATTCATTCCACTCTTTTGGCTCTTTAGCATTGAGAATGAAATTCTGCTCTTGTTTTGCTTTAGCCTGGAGTGGGGTTGATGGCGGTGTAGCAAATGTAATGCCACCACGTATAAACTGCTTAAATGTACCGCTGCGGAATACTCCACCAGTTAAACCAAATGAGAAGTTATAACCTGATGAAAGCCAAAACTCTGTGTTATTACGCACCAGATATTGATATTTCTGACTAATTCTAATGTGGATCAATACTCTGTCAGACATATTACCTAATTCTAGTCCGGTTACCGCACCCACTTCTAAACCACGATAATAGATAGGTGTGCCAATTTGCACAGATCCTGCTTCAGTCGCATTCAATACAAGGTTAAGGCCGTCTAGATACCGAGAGTCGGTAATATTTGCCGTTTGTAATTCAAATATGCGGTATACGCCACCATTGCCTGGCTCTGCCTTGATATAAGGCTGAATAAGAGAATCTAAATTATCGAGCCCTGAAGCGGTTAACTCAGGGGTGACTACCGCAAATCGGCTTCCTGAGCGTGCAAAAGTTTTCACATATTCAGGGTAGAGTACCGCTGATACACTCACCGCTTTTTTATCCGCAGAAAGGGTTAGCGTTTCCACCTGACCGATATCAATACCTAGATAACGAATAGGCATTCCTTCAGAAAGTTTACTGGCATCGTAGGTTTTTAAAGTAATTTGAGCACCAATGGCTCTAGCACTCGTTTCGCTAGGATAAAGTTTATATCTTGAAACATTGTTATTAATATTTTCAAAGTTATCAAAGCTTATCGCGCCTTTTAAGGCACGGTTTAGCGGCGTTGCTTCTACCGTTAATCCCGCACCATTTAATGAAACCTTCGCAGCACCTTCAGTCCAGAACACACTCTTTTCAGTAAGCAGGTGACGATATTGTTTAGAAATATGGACATCAATATCAAATTCATCCATTAAAGGCCGTACATCGACGATTTCTCCAACTTGGAATTGGTGGTAAAGCACCACGGAACCTTTTTGAATACCCGGTAGACTAGCTGCTTTAAGTGTCAAAGTGACAGGTAACTCATTGCCCTCAATACTTGCTTTAGCATAAAAATCATTGCGATAAAGGCGATATTGTTCTTTAGGGGCGCCTTGGCTACCCGGAATAAGGTGGATACCGCCTTCAAGCCACTCTTGAGGTGTGGCTCCTTGGATCTCAATACCATTTAAGCCCATATTGACGTTAATTCGGCTATTAGCGACAAATTTGCTGTTTTCGTAAATATAGTGTTTATATTCAGGTGCAATGATGGCATCGAAAATAACCCCATCATCACTGATGTTGCGCTGAATAATTTGTCCTATCGTAATGCCTCTAAATAGAATAGGTTGCCCGGCATCTACACCCCAGCTCTCTTCACTGGTTAATGAGATAATTAATCCATCTTCACCATATAAGGCTTTGCCTGCATCCACGGAAGTGGCAGACTGTAGCACAAATTGTTGATTTTCTTGGGCTGGGGGACTATTTTCCGGAGAATCAAAGGCAATAGCACCATTAATTAAAGCAGAAACACTTTCCATTTTAATAGAAGCACCACTCTTTAGATTAAAGTTGCCCTGAAAGCCGGATACATTCCAAAAATGACTATCTTGACGGATCAGATGAGCATATTGTTTATCAATACTCAGCTCGATAAAAATACCTTGATTATCTGGACGTATGGCATAGCTGTAAACTTTACCGACCGGAACTTTGCGATAATAAACTTGAGAGTCGACATTAAGAGAGCCTAAATTATCCGCCGTTAAGGTGATAATTTGTTGGTTTTTATCAATGTTGGCTTTAGGACGAACCTCTTGAGCAACAAATTGAAACTGCTTTTCCCCATCTCCAGGAAGCATACTGATATAGTTGCCTCCCACTAAGGCATCTAATCCCGAAACACCAGAAAGACTGGCTTTTGGGGTAACAAGCCAAAATTGCGTATTTTTACGTAATGCATTAGCAAGGTTTTTTCGAATATCAGCGGTAACAATGACTCGGCGTAAATCATTACTGAGCGTCACGTCCTGTACAATACCTACATCAACACCTTGGTAACGGATAGGTGTTCTCCCTGAAACAATACCAGAGGCTGATTGAAAATCGATGGTGATTTGTACGCCTTTTTCTTGCCAGTGTTGGAAAAGCAACCAACTCGCAATAAAAATAGCGATAACAGGGAGTAACCAAAAAGTCGAAATTTTACGTTTGCGACGTATTTCGGCTTGGGTTGCCTGTGTGTTGTTTTCTTCTTGTTGCATAAGTATCCCATAATAAACGACTATCAAACCATTCAACGGCAAGGATAGTGAGAATGACAGCTGTACCAAAATAAAAAGCTGCAGGTCCCATAGTGAATGTCATTAACTGATCTCGATTAATTAATGACATCATCAGCGCAATCACAAACAGGTCGAGCATTGACCATCGGCCGATCCAAGAGACAAATCGATAAAGTTTCATGCGCAATAGAGGGTGAATACGTGAGTTAAAATGAATGCTCAATAGTAACCCCAGCATAATGATTATCTTAAAGAAAGGCACAAAGATACTGGCAATAAACACAATAATTGCAATAGGTGTATTACCTGAATTAATTAAAGAGAGAACACCAGAAAAAATAGTGTCTTCATTACGCTGGCCATTTAAATAAAAGATTGAGATAGGTAATAAATTTGCCGGTAATAGCAAGATCATCGCTGTAATGAGTGCTGCCCAGGTTTTTTGCAAACTCATTGGTTGACGAGCACTATAGCAAGATTTACATCTTGGGCAATGGCTCGAAGGTGGCTTTTTAAAATGGTAATGACATGCATGACAGGTTGCTGGACTCGTTTTTATCTCTTTTTGCGGATAAAACTGTTGCCATAGTTGATCCATATTAATGTTAATAAGCATTAATAGACTTAAAACCATTAAAGCTGAAAAAGCAACTAAGCCATGACCAATATAGATTGTGGCATAATCGCCTAGTTTTATGGTGGCAACACCAAGGCCAATTAAATAAACATCCAGCATTACCCATTCTTTTAGCTTACCTAACATTAATAGCACGGGACGTAAATTTAGATGTAAACGAGCCCCTAAATGGAGATATAAAATGGCAATGGGTAGACTAAGAGGAGCGGCAACGGCACAAAAGGCAACCATTGTTGCCGTTAATGGAGAGCCTTGTTGTGACATTAAGCGAATACCGTCAAGAACATTGGCTGATATCATGGTCCCTAATAAATGGATCTTGATAAGAGGTTGAGTAAAAGCGATAGACGCGAATATCAGCATGGTGATAGAGAGAATTAACAGCCGGTTTAATGACCAATCACGATAGGTCGCTAACTTGGCTTGACATTGTGGGCAATAGGCGTCTTCGCCGCGCTTGAGGTCTGTAGGAAGTGATACGAGGTGGTCACACTCCTGACAATGTATTGATTTGCTTTCTTTGGTGACTAAATCGCTCATTTATCCGCCTATTTGGTCTTTCTTCTCGCTTATCCTAGCTTAAGCCCAAAAAAAACCTCTATACTCAGTGGGTCACAAATTACCATTTTTATTATATTTACGCTTTTCATTTTACAATAATAAGTATCTGATTTTTTTTGTGTGCTTTTAGTGTGTATTATCGTTTTTTTGTAGACTTATTGAAAAGTCTGTATTCAACCTCAAGATAAAATAAGCTAAATTACAAGATATGTTATCTATTTTAGTTATGCTTTCGTTATGCAAATAGGATCTTCTGATGCCACAATTAAATTTTTATCAGGAACTCACTGATAATTTGTCAGCCTTGTTGTCTGGTGAAAATGACTTTATCGCATCACTTGCTAATACCAGTGCATTGATTTACGAGAAGTTAGACAAGATAAATTGGGTCGGATTTTATCTTAATGATGGTAACTCATTAGTTCTTGGTCCTTTCCAAGGTAAAGTGGCTTGTGTCAGGATTGGTTTTGGAAAAGGAGTCTGCGGAACGGCATTCTCAGAAAACAAAATTCTAAGAGTTAATGATGTGCACCAATTTAGTGGACACATTGCATGTGATAGTGCAAGTCAGTCTGAAATTGTTCTACCTTTAGAGGTAAATGGACAAATTATCGGCGTTCTCGATATCGATAGCCCTATTTTTGGTCGTTTTGATAAAAAAGATGAAAATGGGCTTAAAGCGTTGTGTGACGTGCTCTGCGAGCATTTAAAAACGTGTCATACCGCAAAATATTGTGAATTTTGTGTAAGATAACAGGCGTTTGCCGTAGAAATTGTTGGCAACACTATTATAATGTCGCTTGTTCATGCCTGCGCTGGTTGGCAAAACCGTTGTAATCAGGAAATTTCATGGAAAATCAACCTAAGTTGAACAGTAGTAAAGAAATCATCGCTTTTTTAGCGGAACGTTTCCCTAAGTGTTTTATCGCTGAGGGTGAAGCACGCCCTTTGAAAGTCGGTATTTTTCAAGATCTCGTTGAGCATCTAAAAGATGAAACTCAGCTGAGTAAGACACAGTTACGTTCTGCCTTACGCTTGTATACCTCAAGTTGGCGCTACCTTTATGGTGTAAAAGAAGGGGCTAAACGTGTCGACTTGAATGGTAACGACTGCGGAGAGCTGGAAGCAGAGCATATTGCACATGCTCGTACACAATTAGCCGAAGCGAAAGCGCGCGTTCAAGCTCAACGAGCTGAGCAACGTGCTAAAAAGCGCGAAGCTGAAGGTGATAAGGAGACCAGTAAACGTCCGGCAGCGAAAAAGCCAAATCCTCGTCGTCAAGCACCTAAAGATGGTGAAAAACGACAGCCTCGCCCTCAAAAGCAAGCTAATCAAGCGCCTCGCAAAGCGCCACGCCAAAATACTGAAAAGTTAACCCCAGTCAAAGACATCTCAGTGCTTACTGTAGGTCAATCGCTGAAAGTTAACGTTGGAAGTAGCGTGATGGATGCGACAGTGCTAGAAATAGCGAAAGAGGGTGTACGTGTACAATTGCCTAACGGTTTGGCAATGAATGTACGCACGGAACATTTAAAGTTCTGATACGGAGGCCAACCAGAGCATGAACAAACTTTTAAATGTGGCTTTTGCTATCGGATTAGCGTTAACAGGCACTTCTGCTGTCATGGCTGATAAACCAGCCACGCCAGCCATGGTGACTATTAATCAATTACCGACATTAAAGCAAGAGCCACAACATTCCACAGTGAGTGAACGTGTCACCGCTCGTTTTGAACGTTCCCACTATCGTCAATTCTCGTTAGACGCGAGTTTTTCCGAAAAGATTTTTAATCGCTATCTTAATTTATTGGATTATAGCCATAACGTATTATTAGCGTCAGATATTGCCCAGTTTGATAAAGATAAAACTAAAGTGGGTGAATATTTAAAAACAGGTGAATTAGGTCCTTTATATGATCTGTTTAACCTTGCGCAAAAAAGACGTTTTGAGCGCTTTCAATATGCTTTAAATCGATTAAATCAACCTATCGATCTCACTGGACAAGATAAATTTCAGTTAGATAGAACCAAAGCGCCATGGCCGAAAACGCAAGCTGAATTAGATAAGCTTTGGGATGAAAAAGTAAAATACGACTGGCTAACACTTAAACTCTCTGACAAAACAGACAGTGAAATCAAAGAAACACTGACAAAACGTTATAAAGCTGCATTACGTCGCCAAACACAAAGCCAAAGTGAAGACGTATTCCAAATTATCATGACGGCTTTTGCGCGTGAAATTGATCCCCATACCAGTTATTTATCACCAAGAAATACGGAAGCCTTTGATTCAGAAATGAGCCTTTCATTAGAAGGGATTGGTGCCGTATTACAAATGGATGATGATTATCCGATGATTAATTCCATGGTAACGGGCGGACCGGCTGCTAAAAGTAAAGCGCTAAAAGTAGGTGATAAAATTATCGCTGTCGGTCAACATAATAAACCCATGGTTGATGTGGTTGGTTGGCGCTTAGATGACGTTGTCGCGTTAATCAAAGGCCCTAAAGGTAGCCAAGTTAAACTAGAAGTTATCTCTGATGAAAAAGGGGCGAAGCCAAGAACTATCACTTTAACAAGAGAACAGATCCGCCTAGAAGATAGAGCGGTCAAGTTAACCGAAAAAGTGATTAATGGTGATAAAATCGCTATTTTAGATATTCCTAGTTTCTATGTCGGTTTAACTAATGATGTGAAAACCCAACTACAAAAAGTGGCTAAAGACAATGTATCTGCTTTAGTTATTGATTTACGTGGTAATGGGGGCGGTGCGTTAACGGAAGCTATTGCATTATCAGGTTTATTTATTCCAAGTGGTCCCGTCGTTCAAGTCCGTGATAATAATGGTCGAGTACGCCAGGATTATGATCGTGATGATGTTGTCTATTATAAAGGGCCACTAGTGGTTATCGTTAACCGCTTTAGTGCTTCTGCTTCTGAAATTTTTGCTGCTGCAATGCAAGATTATGGTCGCGCATTAATTGTCGGTGAGCAAACCTTTGGTAAAGGAACGGTGCAACAATATCGTTCATTGACACGAGTTTATGATCAGATGTTAAGTCCTGATTGGCCTAGTTTAGGTTCAGTTCAGTACACTATCCAAAAATTCTATCGTATTAATGGCGGAAGTACCCAATTAAAAGGGGTGACACCAGACTTGTTATTACCAAGCTTTGATAATTCAGAAATGGGGGAAAGCAATGAAGATAATGCTTTACCTTGGGACAGTATTCCACCGGCTAATTATAAGCTGTCTGAGTATTCAGAGAAAATAAAACAAGCACTACCTACATTGACGGATCAACATGCTAAACGCATCGCGAATGATAGAGAGTTTTCATATATCTTTGATGATATCAAGCGCTACAATGAAGCTAAAGCCAAAGGTGAAGATAAGTTTATTATTCTTAATTTTGCAGAGCGCGAAAAAGAGAATAAAGAGCTAGAAGCCATAAAATTACAGCGTATTAACCAACGTCTTAAGTTAGAGGGTAAGCCACCACTAAAATCACTTGATGATTTACCGAAGGATTATGAAGGCCCTGATCCTTACTTAGATGAAACGGCTAATATTGCGGATGATCTTGCAAAGGTATTAAAACCTAAGAAGTTATTAAATTAAGTTTTTCTACTTAAGAAAGTGATTCAATTTACCCCCAATAGTTGATTAATCAATTATTGGGGGTTTTTATTTCCCTATATTTGTCTGAAAAAGTATCTGGTATCTAATACTTTATAATAATCTTAGTTATATCTTTAGTGAGAAAATCATCTCATACTATTATTTCGCTATTTTTCTTAGTAGTCATATTTAGTTACCAGTAACATAAGAATTCATTAAGATATTTAACTGCTTTTATATAAAAATAT